>NZ_CAJMXD010000280.1:0-3962 GCF_905219685.1 Barnesiella sp. CU968 | reverse complement strand
GTAAACGTCCCATAAAGCGCATAACTCTCTTAAGTGTCCGAAGTTTCGGGCACTTCAATATTTCATGTCATTAAAAAAATATTACTGGCGAGGAGATTTAAACATTTTGCGGAGTAATGGTTGGGAAGCATCCCGCGAAGGTCATCTGAAGACAGAGTCGACCTTGCATGTCTGAACAGATTCGTGAAGTAGTCGGCTATGTTTACCGAGCACAACCGGCAACTCTCGGTCAGGGAGTGCATGAAGGCATGTTTCTTTGCCGCTTCCTCACTTCCGATATTGAGACAGTTCTTAAGCGAGAGTTTTATGGGCTTGACCCGCTGTTCGGACAAGTTGTTGGATATTTCCGGGACACCGGACTTCAGGATATTGGAGAGGTGGTCCCATTGATTACGGAGATACCCCACAGCTTTTTTGAGCAGTCCGACAGCCATAAGCCCGGGATCGTTCCACATTCTGTCGGCGGCAGCCTTTATCGTGTCGAGGACGGGCTTTGTGCGCTTGTTGCGATAAGCAAGCCTGCCGTCTTCCTTAAAGCCCAGCTCCTCGCATACAGCCTCGTTTTCAAAGAGGCTTCCTATCATGGAGATCATCTCCTCGCACGGCTTGCGGCATGAGGGAAGCGCATCGATGAAGTTCCGGCGCGCATGTGTCCAGCATCCGACGACAGTCACCCCGGGATACTCTTCGGTGTCGAAAAGCCGGTAGGCATTGTATCCGTCGCACGATATCAGCATTTCCAATGTCTCCGGATCAGAGTCAAAGAATGACTTCAGTACGCTTTGTCCCCGGCTTCCATCCTCATAGACATATTCCACCAGACCTTTCTCCCTGTTGTAAAACTCCCACAGATAGCGGTTAAGATACCTGCGCCCGAGTTCTCCGTTGTCCACCCCGACTGTCTGCAGGGTCTCGTCAATCATAAAATATCCGCCCTTCCGCATCTCCTCGCGGAAGGTCTCCCCGAGCATCGCCAGCAATGCGTCAGCACCCTGCATGTAAAAGCGGTTGAGCGTGGTGCGGGGTATGTGCGCCCCCATGTCCCGGAGCATCATCCTGACGCGTTTCTGAGGAAGATGATATGCGTACTTCTGAGTCATTATGAAAGCGATCATGGATGCCGACAGCATACAGCCGTCCACCGGGCATCTGGCGCGTATCCCCGAAGGCAGCGTGTCGCCGAACACAGCTTCTTTGTCTGCGTCTTCAGGAAGTTCCAGTATATAGCGTCTGTACGGGTAACGGTGGCATACGGTGCGTCCCGGTATATATTCGATCACCTCGAACCACATCTCGCCCGGAAGAAGCCTCGCACCTTTGGGGAGAACCATATTCTCTTCCATCGGATGCTCCACCACCTCGTCGAAACGGGCCTTCCCTTCAGGCTTTACTTTGGCTCTGACCTTGCTTCTGGATTTCGTGTTTTTCGCATCGTCCGCGCTCTGACAGCCGGAGTCGGCCGGCGGAGTGCCGTCCGAGTCATTCTCTTCCTCCGTCCGGTTCACTCCCTTACGGTTATTCAGCAGATTACGTTGTTCGGATGATCTCGCGTACTTCTTGGCTCTTGCGAGCTTTCCGGATGCCAATGCATCACCGAGCTGCGCCGCCAGCCCAGCGTTGGCCTCGGCCATGCGGTCGAGCCTTTTCTCAAACGACAGCCGCATCTTTTCCAGCTCCTCGGTATGTGATTTCCTGAGGCGCTCGATGTCCTCACGATGGGACTGACGCAACAGTTCCATGTCCTCGCGATGGGATTCTTTCGCTACGGAATTTTCTCGTCTCAGAGCCGCAATCTCGTCCTGCATGGCGCGCACCTGTGCCGACTTGGACGCGCTTTCAGCCTGAAAGTGCTCCATCATCTCGCGGTAGAATTCTATGTCGGCACGGTTGGTTTTCATGATACAAAGATACAAAAAGTCAATGACATACGCAAATATTTCAGCCGTTTAATTTACTATATATCAATCTTTTGAATCATTCACACCCGCCTCCGGAAGCTTGATTTCGGTGCGTTGCAGCCCCTCTGTGAGACAAACCAGATCCGCGTAGGAAATTTTGTATTTTCCGGTCCGGGAGTCGTATACAGGCCTTTTGAAGCGACCGTTCTCGGGGCGTTTCTCATATACCACATAAAATCCACGCTCATAGTGCAGCATGCGTATTATGGTGCAGCTGCGGTTGATGAATACATAGACGTTGCGGCTGTCGCGCGGATCCGACTTCATCTCTTCCCTGATGGTAGCGCACATGCGCATGTATCCGCCACGCAGGTTCGTCTTCCCATTGAAGATATAGAACCTCAGATTGTCGTTCAGCTCAAGCATAGCACCGGCTTAATCTTGTCAAGGAACTCGATCAGCCTCTCCACCTCCATGACATCCCGGTCAAGGACAAGGCCATTTTCAAACTCGATGTGCACCTTTGTTGTGCCTGCCGATGCCGTCGTAGATGGAAGATCCGTNACCTCCAGCTCGACCATTGTGGCCGGGGCGGCTGTCTTCCTGCTTTTGGAATATCCCATGCGCTTGCGCCATGAGATGTAACTCCTGTAGTCGATGTTTTCCTGCGTACAGATATCCTTGAGCGACATCTCTACCTGGAACTGCTCGACAAGGGTTTGGAATTCTGTGAAATCTTTTGCGGTCATAATCCATGATTTTTGGGTTGCTCCGCAAAATTAACACCGCCCAGCCGGTCAGGCAAGGCGGTTTATGGGACGTTTACCCTAAGACGATTCTCTACACCACTTATCGTCAGACGATTGTTAGGTTTCGATAAGGCAACGAAAAGAGCTGACTCGCAATCGTTACGCGAGGCGAGATAGTTCTGTAGATGCACCTTGGCGCGGGCATTGAAATATACCGTCCGCTCTTTGTTCCCTTTGCCAAGTACAACGCATTGACGTTCATTAAAATTTATGTCGGAAATATTGATATTAACCAATTCTCCTACACGCACTCCGGTTGAGACGAGAAAATCAATCATAGCTAAGTCTCGCAGTTCTGTGCAGGAATCGCGGAGTGTTTCAAGCTGTTCATCGCTGATTGTTTCCTTAACTGTAATTTCTGACCGCACCTTATGTATACGTCTCACGGGGCTTTTCACGATGTAATCCTCGTCTTCAAGCCATGAGAAAAAACTGGAGAAGATACGACGGATATTGTCAATCGTTGTCTTGCTCGAATTGTTTTTAGCTTGAAATTCCGAAAGATAACGGCGTATGTCATTGGTAGTGACTTCACGCAGCTCCATGCTGATAGTCGTAAGCCAAACACTTATAGTGTTTTGATAGTAATTCAGCGTTTTCTCCGAGCACCCCTCAATTCTTTTAGCCGAGATAAAGCTGCTGAGCAGTTCCTCATTTGCTTGTTTTGTGCGCTCCTTTTGGTTTGGAGCTACCACTATTTCATAGCCGCTCAGCTCTTGTTCGAGCGTCTTGCGCAATTCATACAACTGCGCCGGGGTCAAACTACCGCTCATCTTAGCGATGGTCCCATCGATTATAGCCTCTTTCATTGACGTTTTTTACCCCAATATAACAAACTATGCCGCTAAATCGCAATTTACCTCTTGCGGCATAACCGACACCTGACCGTTTATAAGCAACGGAAGCAATTCGTCACGTTGTTTGGTCAATTGTGAAATCTGCATTACATTATCAGTCCATTTATCGAATATCGGCTTTATCACATCAACAAATTCGTCTGTCACTTTTTGTGATGGTACAACGATAAGCATATCTTTAAGATATTTAAAGTGTCTGGAATATCCTGGATTAGGAATTGGAAGAGATGATACAAAAAGAAATAAGAACCATGGACTTATACGCTGGTTGTTAGAATATAATATTTGCGTGCCGTCAGCTCCTCTTCCAAAAGGAAATCCAAGATATTTCACTCTTGTCGAGTGGTCGCCAAAGAGTACTGCTGGATACCGATAAAGTATGTTATCCGAATCATCAG
>NZ_CAJMXD010000279.1:0-3966 GCF_905219685.1 Barnesiella sp. CU968 | reverse complement strand
AACCCATGATTCTTTTTGTTGACAAAGATACAACTATCTTTCGGAGTTCGTCAATACGCTATCGCGGATGGTTGTACTTTCTGAAATCAAGAGCTGTTCTAAAGAGTTGGCAGAACGCTCTCGCCCTATGTTTGACGGCAACCGCTTTCTCTCGGACTCCGAACTTGCCCGACGGCTTGGTGTGAGTAAGTCAACACTCGCCAACTATCGCCTTAAAGGGATATTCGGTTATTATTCCCTTGAAGGCAAAATCCTGTATGCCGACACCGAAATTGAGGACTACCTCAAAGAGAACTACCACCCACCTTACCGATAAGGTAATCCAACGGCAACGCCCCCGATAATCCATTGAGAATTACCGGGGGCGTTAGCCATGTCATCACTGTTTTGTCGGACTTTTTACGCAGAAAAACCGACAAAATCAGATTTTCATTTTGTGTTTTTGATGAGTTTTGCTTTGTTAAATTGATTAACAAAAACGGTCAAACCACATTTTCAAGCATTTCAAAACCATNTACTCCCACGTTTTCAAGCATTTCAACGGGTGCCTATTTCCACGTTTACGAGGGGTACACATTATCCCGCTCCACTCAGTTTATCTGACACAAATGCCATTTGCGTATATTCCCGATGCTCTAATACATATTTACAAAGCCTATTAACCCGAAGATTATGGATAGCCGCTCCACTTTATCCAAATACCGTATCAAAGGAATTTACGGATATTATTCTCTCTGAAGGAAAATAATATATGCTGATCGTGATATAGAAGAATACATCAAAAACAACTATCACTCGCCATATAGATGACAATCTTACAGCACGTAACCCCGATAATCACAATGAGGGTTATCGGGGCTTAAACATCCCTAATTCTCCTTAGTTGCTATCACCAATTATCATATGGTTTTATCGAAGTATTTGCAATCTCTATTATGAAATGCAGGATATGTGCCCTCAAGAATATCTACAATGATTTTATTCATAATAGGGTTTTCTATAGCGCCTGAAACAAAACTAACCTCATTCCCGTGAAGTTTATCAATTTTCATCTGAATAATCTGATCGGCATCGCAAACTACAGCAAGGTTTGGATTATGTGTCACCATGATGATTTGCCTCTTACGCTTGGCAGCCTTGATGAAGTGTACAAGATACCGATATACACTTTCATTATCAAGGTTCTCTTCTGGTTGGTCTATAATCAGAGGTTTGTCATCCATGTCAATAAATAGATATAAAAGCAGTAGCAAAGCACCTCTTTCTCCAGGAGACAAAGAGGACAAGGGCTTTCCATTCATTTTAAGCTGGAAGAATGGATGGACATAGTCCATACAATAAATAAAATCGTATAGCTCTTGCTGTGTATGACCTTTCTTTAATTGGTTCTCTACTGAACGAAAATCATTATTGTCATCACGTTTGTCATAGAGTAGATCGCTGTTGATTAGGTTGGCAAAGGCAACAATAGATAGAATATCAGACATATCCACACTGTCAATATTTGATTTTATCCGAGCTTGCCCCTGTTCCTTGCCGTAGTAAGATCCTGAAGCCTGCTGACTTACGAAATCAAAAAATCTATCTCCAAAATTCCTAAGAGAGAAAGTTGAGTCAAATTCAATAGGATAATCTTTTAATTCCTCATGATAGTCCTCAATAAACTTTACAACAGGAGCAAAAAGATTTTCATAGGTCTCAAGGACCTGATGTTTCTTTTGCATCAAGTCTTTTACCAAATCCTCTCTTTTCTCGATTTTCTGAGATAGTTCTTTATTTAGATTATGTTCGATATAATCAATACGACTTTGAAGATACTTTATTGAACCTTCCTTTTCAGGAGTACCGGTAATATCTTCTAACAATTTCTCCCACTCCAGCTTTTCCTTTAGATATTTCTGATACTCAAGTTCTGGAGCACTAAGTTTTTGCTTTGCAAGATTCAATTTCTCAGATTCAAGAAGGTATTGCTTTCGTAAGCTTCCTGATTTATCTTCATTCAAATGATTGTCTATTTCATCAACTCTCTCGGACAACTCTTTAAGCTTGGAAGATATTAAATCCGGTGTATAGGTCACATTCAATACTGAATCAATATTGAGATTGTTTTTTTCATACAGCAATCTCAATTCTTGCTTGACTGCCTCTATTTGTAATGTTAGTCTATCAATACGTTCTTTACTAGCCTTTAAGTCCTGAATTGTTTTAACCTTTTCTTCTTTCTCACTTTCCAAAGCCTGTAAAGAAATTTCCATCATTTTACAAGATTCATTCAACTTGTCAATTTCCTCCTGAATCTTTTTGGCCTCCGGATCTTCATCAACTGATGGTTTTGCAACTTCCTTTGGTTTTGCAGATTGGACATNGCTTAATTGGCTTTGCTTGTAAGCTAACTCATTTGCAAGTGTATCTCGGTAAGCAGGAGTCCGCATGGCTTCCATTGCTATAATCTCTCGATTGATTTCTCTAATTCGGGATTGAATATCACTGCATGCATCAGCATTTTCTTTTGTCAGGTAATTAATAATTTCATCCAAATCATTATAACCATATCTTTGAGCTGGGGCTAAGTACTGAAATATTATCTTCTTTAATTCGCTCTCGAACTTTTGATCGTCCTCAGTTGTACAAAGAGTTTCCAAGAAGTTTTGTGGAATATATTTAACTCGCTCAGGCTTGGTCGCCTCCGTTGACATATCTAATGTTTTGATAGTTGATGAAGAGTTATCAACCCATTGGATATACGCTTCGGTTTGCTTAGAACGATTGTATGGTTTTGGCATTCTGAACTTTGCAGGTGTCAAAAATGCCCAGTTCTGATTTGTAGAGTCAGCACATAACGCAATAATATCAGTAAGGGCACTCTTGCCGCTCCCCTTATTACCAATAATTGCGACTAAGCCTGGATTTAATTGAATTCTAATACTATCGAACCACTTTTCAGGCATAGTGGCACCCGAAATACGTCGAATCTCTAAAGACCGAATAAATTTATCTGGATTTCTTTTTATTCTTGCTAAAATTTCAGGTTCTTCAAATGATATTCGTTCCGGTTCAGCAAGAATTTGTCTCAATCCTTCAAATGTCAAATCTGCTTTTATCCAGCATGCATTAGTTCCGACCTCGCTTACTTCATGAGCATCGGAAGTTGTTATAGATGGTTTCCTAAATGTTTTTTGATAAAATCCAGCTTCCTTAGGTTTCGTTAAATCACAAATATCAATATAACCATCCCTAAAAAGCTCTTCTTTTACTGGGCCTAATGAATCTTCAATCGAAACATTTTTTTTAGATTTACCTTCATGCTTCATTTCTTCATCAATACTGTTTGACTTTGAACCTGCATGAACTGTTACGATTCCTCCATATTTATGGATTAGATTGGCTGCGTCCTTAAAGTTCACCTGTACGCGAAACATCCCATCCTTAAAGTAAGATGCCTCTGGCAATCCATCTTGTTTGAGGGATTCTCGACCAATTTGTATTATTCTTGAGCGAGATATACCCAATTGATTAAGAACGTTTTCCTTTAAAAATTCTGATGTAAGAGTTATTCCATTGAACTCATCAGGGAAAAGACCTATCATATGGACAGATGCCCTCCCATATTCAGTCCTAAATTCAACCCCGGAAATTACTGTTACGCCGGCGTCTTTCGCCAGCGTTTTCATCATATCTACATTATCAACTGTATGATGATCTGTTATAGCGATACACTTTATATTTTTTGCTATAGCTTCATCCAATATATCCTGACAGGAACCCTTACCGTCAGAAGCATCAGTATGAAGATGTAGATCCCATTTATTCCATAGTGATCCTATAGGATTATTCATAGTTTTAAGTTGCTTTTTTGTTTGATTCTTCGCTCGTTCTAACTTATCTATATCATTATTAAGAATAGGTCAATATTGACTGAATCCTAAATAATTAATCTCTCAGGCACCCGATTGGTATTATTTTCAC
>NZ_CAJMXD010000278.1:0-3969 GCF_905219685.1 Barnesiella sp. CU968 | reverse complement strand
CATTCTGACAGCATCCTCGCTATCCGGCTAAAATAAAGGCGGTGTGTCAAATTTTATCAATTTTGACACACCGCCCTGAGTGGTTATCTCAAACCTGAGTGGTTATCTCAAATAAGAGTTCTTCCTTTTTCGATTGCCTGTTCGTTGAGGGGAATGAGTTTGTGGTGTCTTTCCGGGAGCGATTTTTTCAATCCCTTTATCANATTCTCCATCGGCAGCTTGTAGTCCATGGCTTCGAGCAAGGCTCCCATCACTACCATGTTGTATGCCTTTGAATTGCCGATCTCAAGTGTGGCTTCCATGGCATCTATCGGGTAGATTTTGATGTCTTCACGGGTGGGGTGCTTGTGTATGCCGTTGGTGTCATAGATGAGGATACCGCCCGCTTTCACTTTTTCTCCGAATTTGTCAAGGCTCTGCTGGTTAAGGGCTATGACGATGTCATAGCGGTCGAGTACGGGCGATGATATCTTGTCGTCAGACAGAATGACTGTGACATTCGCCGTGCCGCCTCTCTGTTCCGGACCATAAGAAGGCATCCATGTGACTTCTTTGTCATCCATAAGACCGGAGTAGGCGAGAATCTTGCCCATTGAAAGGACTCCTTGTCCTCCAAAGCCGGCTATTATTATTTCTTCTTTCATTTTTGATGCTGTATTGTTTTTTGGACAGGGCAATGGCAAAAAATGTTTTCAACAATTTCCTGACATTGCCGTTTCTGTGTCACACATTCTTAAGGTCTCCGAGCGGATATTTGGGGAACATGTTCTCTTCCATCCATTGGTTCGCTTTCTCGGGCGACATCTTCCATCCGGAATTGCAGGTGGCGACAACTTCCACAACAGAGGTGCCTTTTTTCGCAATCGCGTTTTCAAATGCTTTTTTGAGACAAGCCTTGGTCTTGCGAACTGCAGCGGGAGTGTGTACTGCCTGACGGGTTACGTAGCATGTTCCGTCAAGGATAGCCATGAGGTTGGTGATTTCCAGCGGGTGTCCGTTGAGGTCGATGCGGCGTCCGTATGGAGTGGTTGCGGTCTTTTGTCCTACAAGCGTGGTCGGAGCCATCTGTCCTCCGGTCATGCCGTATATGGCATTGTTGACGAATATCATGACGATATTTTCGCCGCGGTTGGCGGCATGTATTGATTCTGCCGTTCCGATTGCCGACATGTCTCCGTCGCCCTGATAGGTGAAGACCACGTTTTCGGGCCATAGGCGGGAAATGGCTGTGGCTACGGCGGGGGCGCGTCCGTGTGCCGCCTCCACCCAGTCAACATCCACATAGTTATATGCGAACACGGCGCAACCTACCGGCGAAATGCCGACGGTCTTCTCCGTAAGTCCCATCTCTTGAATGACTTCTGCAAGAAGTTTGTGTATCACGCCGTGGCTGCAGCCGGGGCAGTAATGCATGTGAACCTCTTCGAGAAGCTCCGGTTTGCTGTAAACCTTGTTTTCCTGGCAAATGATATCTTCGATTTCCATTGTTGCTTTCTTTTAGAGGGTTTATTTCCTGTTGATGATTTTTTCTTCCAGTGCGTCCACAACCTCTTCCGGGCTGGGGATTATGCCGCCCATGCGGCCGAAATGCTCCACGGGAAGTCTGTCGTGTACGGCAAGACGCACGTCTTCCACCATCTGTCCGGCGTTAAGCTCCACTACGAGCACGCCTTTCTTCCCTTCTGCCGCCTTGCTGATTGCCTCGGAGGGGAAGGGCCAGAGTGTGATGGGGCGTACGATTCCGATCTTTATGCCTTTCTCTGCTGCTATCTCACGCGCTTTGTCGCAAATGCGGGCAATAGAGCCGAAGGCAACGATGAGATAGTCTGCGTCCTCTACGCCGATTTCCTCCCATCTTGTCTCGTTCTTCTCGATCTCACGATAGCGTGCCTGAAGCTGGTGGTTGATGACTTCCATTTTAGAAGACTCAAGCTCAAGCGATGTCACTACATTGCGTTTGCGGCCATCCTTGCGACCGTTGGTTGCCCATGGGCACTGGCGGCGGATTTCCTCCTCCGTTCTGCGGGGACGCTGCTCGGGAAGAACCACTTTCTCCATCATCTGTCCTACGATGCCGTCGGCAAGAATCATGGCGGGGTTGCTGTATTTGAATGCAAGGTCGAAGCCGAGACCTACGAAGTCAACCATCTCCTGAACTGTAGAGGGCGCAAGCACGATGAGGTGATAGTCTCCGTGACCGCCGCCTTTGACTGCCTGGAAATAATCAGCCTGCGAGGGCTGGATTGTTCCGAGACCCGGGCCGCCGCGCATCACGTTCAGAATCAATGCGGGCAGAGATGCCGCCGCTATATAGGATATCCCCTCCTGCTTGAGGCTGACACCCGGAGAAGATGACGATGTCATCACTGCTTTGCCACTTGCCGCACCTCCGTAGACCATGTTGATGGCGGCTACTTCGGATTCAGCCTGGAGCACGACCATGCCTGTGGTTTCCCATGGCATCAGTTCTTCAAGGGTTTCGAGCACCTCCGACTGGGGGGTGATCGGGTAGCCGAAATAGCCGTCGCAGCCGTAACGTATGGCGGCGTGGGCTATCGCCTCGTTCCCTTTCATAAGTCTCACTTCTTCTTTCATATTCCTTGTCGTTGTGTTTTCTTGGTTGGATTGATGGAATTGTCTCGCATTCGCTTAGTCAACGCGTTTGCGATATACTTCGATACAAGCGTCGGGACATACCCAGGCGCATGAGCAACACCCTGTGCAGCTCTCTGGATTAGCCATGTAGGCGTAATGGTAGCCGCGGTCGTTGACCTCGTTGGGCTGCAGCGACAGTGTCTTTGTAGGGCATGCCACTACACACAGGTTACACCCTTTGCATCTTTCGATGTTTACGGTGACCGCTCCTCTGATTTTTGCCATAGTTATTTAGTGTTTTTTTTGGTTAGATCGAACAGGTTGTGAAGCCGCGGGGCACTGCGGGCAGCAACTTGTGTCCGCGGCGCTATCGCATCTGTCACAAAGGTAATACTTATTTCTCTTATTCCGGCTGTTATTTCTTATGTTTTTCAACATAAGCATGAAGAATCTCTGTCAAATCCCTCATGCCTTCGGTGGCTTTCTTTCTGATGACAGTGACATCAGGATGTCCTGCCGTCGAGGCGGGGTTGGGATCGATGTAGAAGACAGGAATGCCGGGACGTGTGTATTCAATGAGTCCTGCCGCCGGATATACGGCGAGCGATGTGCCTATCACAACAAATATATCTGCAGACATGACAATCTCCACTGCTTTCTCTATATTCGGGACGGGCTCCTGAAAAAAGACTATGTGCGGACGCATCGGGTCGCCGTTGCGTCCTCGGGTCGCCGGTGTGGTCTCCAGATGGTCTGTGTCGAGGGTCTCGATGTAATCGGGATTGCTGACCGAACGTATCTTCATCAGCTCTCCATGGAGATGAAGCACGTTTTTTGACCCTGCGCGTTCGTGGAGGTCGTCTACATTCTGTGTTATAACGTAGACGTCAAAATCTTTTTCAAGTTCTGCGAGCGCCTTGTGAGCGCCGTTGGGCTCAGCCTTCAGGAGCTCCTTCCTTCTTTTGTTGTAGAAGTTGTGCACAAGCTCCGGATTCTGCGCGAATCCTTGCGCTGACGCAACCTGCATCACCGGATAGTTCTCCCATAATCCTCCGGCGTCGCGGAAAGTTGTGATTCCGCTTTCTGCACTTATTCCAGCTCCGGTGGAGATAACAAGTATCGGTTTATTTTTCATAGTGTCCGTTTTTACGCTTCTGCAAATATAACACTTTTCATCTTCCGGGGCAAAACGGGTGTGTCTTTTTTTGTTAAATTTACAATAATAGATGTGGAACTCGTCTTGAATTATCAATATCATTATTTTAAACAAGCTCTTAGAAACTGTTTAAATTTAATTCGATTTTTTTATATAGTACATCTTGTGGCTTCCTTGTGGTCTTTTATGGCTGTTTTCACCGAGTCTCATCGGTCACA
>NZ_CAJMXD010000277.1:0-3979 GCF_905219685.1 Barnesiella sp. CU968 | reverse complement strand
TTCTTAAATTCTGTCGCACTAACATTTAAGTCAAGTTTGGCGATATGAGCATTATCTTCGAGCAAGAGATTTTTTGGATCAAACTCTACACCTCCGTTCATTTCTGTTTCCGAAATGACACCTTCAACGCCATTGAGAATATCCTTATGACAGAACAGTTTCTCGAAAGGTCCACCAAAAGCAGCACTCACAGGAGGTGTACTGCCAATAGAAAGTTCAAATCCATCTCGTGTAGCACGTTCTTCAATTTCTTGTTTCCAAGAGTTGAGTAAAGTACGTATTGAGATATAATTAACACCCTCTCCGGCAGGAAGCGACTTATAATATTCCTCTGCTTCGCCTAATCCTTGGAGGATATGACTGACATAGGCGTGTAAGGTCGCTACTTGCATGGGTTTCATTGATGACTTTAACGGATCAATGAATTTACCAGTTAAGACATCAATCCATGGGCGTTCATCTGATGCCTCACATTTGTAGCCTGTGGATGTGAATAATAACGATTCAGGAGCCGTGGCACCGACAACAGTGTTCCTATATTTAATTACGTTAATAAACGGAGTCGCTGTCTGATTATCGGTAAGATTTTGTTCGCACCAACGATTTCTACGGCGAAGGAGCATATTTCCAAATGCACCTTTAGGCTCGTAAACATTATTTGTTTTTGCAACATCGTTACCATCGCTGTATGAGAGTTCGATTTTTCTTACACTGATATGTGCATAATCGAGAGCCATACAAGCAATAAGGCCTTTCCATTCGTCAACTAATTGACTATAATAGCCAACAAGATTATTCGGTGTAGTATCACATCCACTTGTCGCAACATGATCAAGCGCTGTTTTGAACAAGTCAACGCGAGCGAAAGCAGTCGGTATGCCGGACACGAGTTGACCGACATTTGTATGTTTGCTTAATTGTGGTGTGATTATATTTTTGATGAACACAGAGGTATTGCCCAACTCCTTCCATTTATTGAGATCGCCAGAAGGAATAGCTGATGTGTTCACATCAATTGTAAGCGATTTTTCTGCCATAGTTATTCGTTAAAATGTTGAGCAATAGTAACCGCATTATACATTTGTGCCAGAAACTCCTCTTTAAGAGTTGTAGCTTGTGCTTCATCCGGGAGTGTATCTTCACTCTTAAGAAGGCTTATAAGTGTGTTAAAACGCCTGTCAGATGAAGAATTGAGCACAGCTACACCTGATTTGTCCCAGTGATGAGCTTCATCTGCGAAGATGGTTCCGGGGTCAATGTTATGCAGACCGTTGATGTCTGTGATAAATGCTTCAGGAGCAAAAATAAATTTCCCGGCGCCTACCGATTTGAATACCTGGTATATCCACCCGAATACGACACTGCTCTTAACGAATTTGTATCCAAATTCCTTGAGATACTCATCTATCTCTGCGCATTGCGCATCAGAAAGTTCGTTGAAATTAGGGAATTTTGCAGAGTCGAGATAGTTAAGCAACTGAGCGGTTCCACAGGTACCTTCGTGCGCACCTTCAAATTTAGACAAGATTATGTGAGCCAAGGATAGTAAGGCTCCGAGTTTATTCTCGAATATTTCACCGCGTTCAGACCCCACAAAACTTGCTCCTGATAACTGCATATTGCCATTGTCATCGACTGCAACTGTTCTAAAATCGTACTCGGCTTCACCTATTTTTTCAAGATTTGCACGATCTTCGTTAAAGAAGTCATATGCAGCAACTGCACACATCAACTCTGCAACATGACAATCGTTTCGCTGTTCATGCCCTCCTGTAACCACATTCCCGGCCTTACCATCTGAATAGTTTATTTTCAGACTGCTCGGCCAGCCAATGTGGTACATACGCTTATAAGTCTTCTTTACGGTTGTATCATCATTGTAGAAACTTAAAGCTGCTTGAGAGTTTAGCGCAAAATTATTGGCGTCAGCAATGATTTTATCTATAGTCAGTTGCTGAGATGTAGGCGTTTTGAATGTGAAGTAGTCGGTTAAAAGAGTAGAAGCAAAAAGAACTTTTTTCAGGTTTAACTCATTATTACCGCCAGTAAGGATTTTTAGAGCTTCACTTATTGCTATAGGAATTACTGGGATAGAAGAAGCACCGGTTCCTCCGAATACACTTCCGAAAACAAACACTCGCGCAGTTGCCGCATGTTTGTTGAGCAGTTCAAGATATTTGGCGAGTTCTTTCTCTTGTGTCTTTACTGCACCTCCACCTTTCTTGGCGTTAATTGCAGCTTCAATTATGCCATGATACATGAGCATTGAGCCAAGATGAGTTTGAGCCCTGTATCCATGGTCAAGTTTGAATTGTTGAACTGAATCTCGCTCAAACAGGAGGTCTGATAGATCTTGATTGTCCTGCCGCTGTTCGTCAGTAAGATTTTTAGTTGATGCCAGAGCGTGGAGGGTTTGTCTATTCGGTGTAGAATAGTCGGTAAAGAACCTATATAAGTTCAACTTCGCAGAGAAGAACGTATTACTGCGTTGTTCTCCACCCTGATTCGATGCGTCGTTTGTTTTAACTTTGTTGTAGAGCCCTATAAGACTCTCGACTCGATCCTTATTACCATTATTTTGGTCGGTGTCAAGAGTAAGAATCTCAATAGTATGGTTATCGAATAGTCCCGCCGCGCATAAATGCACAAAAGATTCGAGACACCTCATTCCGGTACCACCGATAGCTATCAGGAATAGTTTATCGTTCATTTATTTCTCCTTATGCGTTTAGAACCATGTACCAACCTTAGAGTTTGGGAAAAGTTTGCTGACAACAAAACCGACGAAAATGTAAACGACAACACAAACACCGGCAGCTATTCCTGAATGCATGAAGTAATCGCTCTGTATGCTCGGAACGGTTATCCCTTTACCGATGATGAAGTTGATTATAAATCCAACGACACCAGTTGCAACACAGAGTACCCAAAACCAAATTCTGCGAATTGTGGTACCGGGATTGTTTGGTTTAAACAGTATAAGATTTGAGATTATCACGGCGAGCAGAAAAAATACCACCATGATTACGATTGCCCACATATAGGCAGATGTGATTGATACTTGTTCCATATGATATTTTTTATTTATTCAGAAATGGTTTTTAAATAATACGTGTAAAGAATACGACCCTGAGGATTTGATGAACCAGCGGTCAATGTTTCTTTGATAGAATTAGCTAACGATGGATTCCCTGTCCAGCCAAAGAAATTGTTTACTTCAGCTATATTTGGAGTAGCTTTAGAAATGACAATGTTGGCCCTAAATAGATTTGTAGGATTGATGCCCCCGATAAATTCGCCATTAAACTGACTATCGAAATCAACCGTTATTTCCTTCCAGCCAATAGGCAAATCTTTAACATCATGCATTGATGCTGTAAGGAACATATTAACTTCGGGCTTATCAATTCGTTCTATGTCTTCTATTTTTATTGAATCTCCTTTCGCTGAAATTGTCTTCATGGTTTCTCCCATATCAAATACACGGACTTCAACATTTTCAATATTGAACCCGTTTTGAGCTCCGAAGTCAATATACACCTCACTTAACAGATGGTCATATTTGATATTTTCTGGAATTCCTGATTCCTGCATGCGTTTAGCATTAGCAATGGCATCAGACCAATTTACACCAAGCGGATAATATTCTGCGTATGCGCCAAGAGATATGTCTAAGGGTGCGAACTGACCGAGAGCTCCATTTTCAGTGGCATAAGGTTTGGCGTAACTTATGTAGTCATTAGTGCCTCCATTTTCCATTACAGCTGTCACAACATCGACACCCTTGTCATTATGGTAGTTGCCACCTTGTTTTAAGGATATATACTGCGTACTGGTGGGATAAGCAAAATTACGACCTCCGAGAACGTACCTCTGAGTATTCGGAGCTGTCAAACTAACTGCGTTTGCAACTAATGAATTCAACCGATTGGCATTATCATCAAATACAGCCAGGAACATATGCTTGGCTTTCCCTTTT
>NZ_CAJMXD010000276.1:0-3984 GCF_905219685.1 Barnesiella sp. CU968 | reverse complement strand
TCCTCTTTCTATAATACGGAACACATCCCCTTTTATGAGTTTCAGCGATGTGTCGCCGAGTTTCTCTTTCACAGACCTGATGAATCCTGCCTGCACTGCCGCCTGCTCCACGGCTGTCACGGGTGCGCATCCACGCGATGCGAACTCCCAGCTTATCGCTCCTGTGCCGGCAAAAAGGTCAAGCACGCTTTTCCCTTCCAGTTCCATCATATTGTCAAGAACATTGAAAAGATTCTCACGTGCGAAGTCTGTGGTCGGACGTGCCGTTATATTCTTCGGCACATCAAACCTGCGTCTTCCATATTTCCCTCTTATTATCCTCATAGCATGTTTATATCCTGAATGCCGCTGTCTATGTGTTTTTCACGAGCGCGACGGCGGCGGCAAGCGGCATGTCGGTCTTCGACACCGCCGACGGCATCATGGTCAGCATCACATATGAGATCTGCTCCCGCAGCGTCTTGACAAGAGACTGTTTTATTTCGCGCTCTCCCGACAGCGACACCTGTGTGTTTGCAGGATTCAGACCGTATACATCCATCATATTGAAAACATGATAGGCGATATCCATCCTGTCGTGCCAGCGCTGGGTCGAGGCAAGCAGCATCCGCCTGTCGTCAAGCACCACAAAATCCACCTCTCCCTGCCGTATGTCGGCATATACGCGTGGCATCTCGCTGCCCCTGCTCATGAACCTTCTTGCAAGAACCGACAGATGACACGAGACCCTCGCGCCCGACAGCGTCCTGCGAAGAAACGCCGGAAGTCCCGGACATAACGTATAGAGGCAACACATGCCGTTGACCGTGTCGCACAATACATCCGTCTCTTCAGCCTTATAGACCTTGTTATACAGATTTGTCTGCTCCTCATAGTCTCCCGCAAGCGCCTCGGGCACCCACATGGCACGCGGCGAGCAGATCACGATCTCCGTAGAAAAATCATCAAGCAGCTGCGGGTGGTCATACACCGCTGTCTCTATATTACGCAGGAGAGCCGNCTCATCCTGNNNCCATTGCTCCTCGAAAAGCNTTGCCACAGGCTCAAGCGGGTTCTCTGTGTTTTTCAGATATGCGGACATACCTGTTTCAGTGATATAGACGGCAAGCCTCCATTCGGCTGTGTCGTCTATTCTCACCCCTTTGTATGTCGTCAGATTATCTTCCATAAATACTCTACTCACTTTTTTGCTTCACTCCCCGCCGTCTCTAATCCATCTCACCGGCAATAGGACGCTCCATCTCGGTCT
This sequence comes from Barnesiella sp. CU968, assembly GCF_905219685.1. Classification (NCBI taxonomy): domain Bacteria; kingdom Pseudomonadati; phylum Bacteroidota; class Bacteroidia; order Bacteroidales; family Barnesiellaceae; genus Barnesiella; species Barnesiella sp. CU968. The sequence goes on along the minus strand of NZ_CAJMXD010000276.1, from coordinate 2,735 downwards.
TGACTTCCTCAGGGGTCAGCCCTTGTCCGAACAGGAACATAAGTTTAGTGATCGCCGCCTCCGATGTCAGGTCATGACCGGAAATCACACCCGCACGGTTCAACGCCGTGCCGGTCTGATAACGGGTGGGATTGACCATGCCGTTGTCGCACTGCGACACATTGACAATAACAATTCCTCTTTCCACTGCCTCCCGGATTGCCTCTATAAACCATCCGGCGGTAGGACCGTTGCCCGCGCCGAAAGTTTTCATCACAATACCCTTCAGACCCGGAGTCGAAAGCTGATGACGTATTGCCGCCTCCGTGATGCCGGGAAAAAGATCCATGTACATCACATTGCGGTCAAGTCCGTAACGGATATTCAGCGGTGCTTCGCCACGCGTGCGCCAGAGCACCTCCTTGCGGTAACTGATGCCAAGCCCTATCTTGGCAAGACGCGGATAATTGGAACTCTTGAACGCGTTGAAGTTGTCGGAACTGTGCTTTGTGGAGCGGTTGCCGCGCCACAGATAGTTCTCGAACAGAATCGCGACCTCCTGCACCATCGGACTCCCGTCGGCATCTCTGGCGGCAGCCACCTGCAAAGCGGTTATCAGATTCTCCTCGCCGTCTGTACGCACCTCGCCTATCGGCAGCTGGCTGCCGGTGATCACCACCGGTTTGCGGAGATTCTCCATCATGAAACTCAAGGCGGAAGCGGTATAAGCCATGGTATCGGTGCCGTGAAGCACAACGAAGCCATCGTAATNGTCGTAATTTTCTGCGATAACCTTCACGATTTCCACCCAATGGTCCGGAGTCATTGCCGACGAATCCAGTGGGACTTCAAACTGAACATTATCGATATCATAATCCAAACGCTTGATTTTCGGCACATTGTCTATCAGATGATCAAAATCAAAAGGTTCGAGCGCACCGCTCTCATCGTTCTCAATCATTCCGATTGTACCCCCCGTATACACTATGAGTATATGGGGACGTCTGTTCTCCGCATTAGATAAGGCTCCGTCCATAGGCTATAAATGATTCTTAACAACCTTTGGAGAGTGTTTGAATTTAATATGAATTATACGTAGGATTTTCCGAAATTAATTCTTTTCATCCACATGAAAGTCAAATCCAGACACTCTCTTAGAAACTGTTTAAACTTAAATCGAAACCGTTTAACAATATTTAAACAGTTTCTTAATTTGCAAATATAACAATTCCCGACAACTCTCGCAAGTAAAAAACAATCCAACGCCATAAATTCCCTCGACATTACCGCATATACTTTTGATTGCGCATCCCGTAAAACGAAAATCACACGCACAAACCGTGCGTGTGATCCTCGTCAAATGTATATGATCAGGCAATGATTATTTGCGGATAAGCACTTTCGTCGCCTTATTGCCCTGAACCTTGATGTAAAGTCCGTTCTCAGGCTCGGCAACCTTTACACCCTGAAGGTTGTAGTAAACCGCCTCGTCATTAGCCTCAGCCTCGATCTCTGAAACTGATGAACCTCCTTCAAGCTTGAAAAGTTCGGGAAGAACGTATGTGTCCATAATCACAGCGTCCTTATACATGCCGAAGCTACCATACTGAGGATCCTGCATCACCTGACGACCTGTAACTGTATTAGTGACGATAACTTTCTTATCAGCATTAAAAGTCACTGTCCACTCGAAATGAAATGCCGTTTTTGACGGATCCTCGGCAAGTTGGAATGAATTCGGATGCTCATCATCCTGCCCCAGATACATTCCTTTTGAATCTTTCATCGTAAACGTGTTCTCTTTTCCATCGACAGCGGTGAAAGTGATTGCGTTGACAGCGTCACCTTTAAAAGAGCCGTCAGCAATAGTCACATCTTCAGTAGACATATAACCGTAAGCTTTGGTAAAGAGCTTTCCGGCTTTATTTGATGCCACAAAGTTATACTGACCGCCACTCACAACAGTCTCGACCAAAGAGAATGTGTCTCCTTCGGGAGTAGGTGTCGGATCAGTACCGGGGCCTTCGGGCACATCGCCGGTTTCTGCTGTGATGTCAAGACTGATGATACGTGCCTGAGGATTATCCTTGCCAACCTTTTCTGAGGGCATGGTGAATTTTACTGATTTTACTGCTTCAGAATTAGTCCATTTCAAAGTCATCTCAGAGGTATTGACAGTAAGACCACCAACAGTCGCAGTCACCATATTAGTCTCTGTGATTGCCTTTACAGAATTGAGCTTAAACACTATGGTACCGAAAGCCTCTTCAGATGAGATCTCAAGAGTGTTCAGCTTGTAAAGACGGATTGTGTTCTGGGTGTTCTGCGAAGTTGACATGTTCCAGTAATAAGCGGGATTTGAAGATCCTCCGTTTTTAGTAAACGTAAGAGTATACCCTCCAAGCTTAAGAGAATTAAGAGGATCGTAATGTTTCGCAGCTTTATTCTTGTCGGTGTTAACCTCTTCAATGAGGGTTCCGTCAAAATCCGTAGCGTCATTGACGTTGAAAACTTCGGCGTTCATGACATTTGCACCGTAAGCCAAAACGGCTAAAGAGAGTAAAAATTTCTTCATAAACTTAAAATTAAAATTGATAGAAAATTATATAAATCAGATTATAATCATTAAAACCGTTAGAGTATAAATATTTTTGTATTGCCGTGGTTACGGCAATACAAAAAAGGAGTACTCCTTTTTTGTATTGATTCACAAAGGTAATATAAATTTATCAAAAACGCGAAAAAATACATAAAAA
>NZ_CAJMXD010000275.1:0-3990 GCF_905219685.1 Barnesiella sp. CU968 | reverse complement strand
TGAAAGCATCCAAAAGATTCAAAATTTAAGTAAGCACAGCATTTACTTATTATAAACTAATTTTCAATACTTACTTACGTAATGAATAAGTATTTTTTAGCGGCGGTTTTATTTGCCGGGGCGATTAATCTCGCCTCAGCTTATAAGCCTGCCGGAAACAATATAATGACGACATGGGGCGAGAATATCGACCCCGCAAATATCTGGCAGGAATATCCGCGTCCGATAATGGAGCGCGAGGATTGGCAGAACCTTAACGGACTGTGGGACTATGCGATAGTCTCCAAGGATTCTCCCCGACCAAAGGAATGGCAGGGTGAAATACTTGTGCCATTCTGTGCAGAATCAGCATTGTCGGGTGTTGGGAAAGAGGTAGGAGAGGAGAATGCCCTGTGGTATAAACGCAGTTTTTCCGTTCCCTCTTCCTGGAAAGGCCGCGACGTGATGTTGAATTTCGGAGCGGTAGACTGGCAGACGGACGTGTGGGTGAACGGAGCCAAGGTTGGCTCGCACACAGGCGGTTACACCCCGTTTAGCCTGAACATCACCCAGGCTTTGAAATCCAAGGGAGACAATGAGGTTGTTGTCAGGGTTTGGGATCCCACCGATAAAGGTCACCAGCCGAGGGGGAAGCAGATATCAAAACCCGAACTGATATGGTACACACCGGTGACAGGTATCTGGCAGACGGTGTGGCTTGAACCGGTGGCGCGGAAACATGTGGCCGGTCTGCGTATACTTCCTGATATTGATAGAAATACTCTCAAAGTGGATGTAAATCCATCTGAAAAAATCAGCAACGGCATGGTGGAGGTGGTTGTCAAAGACAATGGAAGGCAAATAGCTTCCGGGCGCGCTGTTACGGGAGAGTCTGTAATTGTAGATATGCCTTCTGACATAGAATTATGGTCACCGGAGAATCCGAAGCTCTATGATCTTGAAATCAAGCTAATGTCAGATGGCAAGACGCTTGACAAGGTTGACAGTTATGCGGCAATGCGGAAGTTCTCGATGAAAATGGGTGACAAGGGGGTTGTGCGCCTTCAGCTTAATAACAAGGACCTTTTCCATTACGGACTGCTGGACCAGGGATGGTGGCCTGACGGTCTATACACCGCGCCATCTTACAAAGCAATGGTCTTTGACGTGGACAAGACAAAAGACTGGGGCTACAATATGATCCGCAAGCATATAAAGGTTGAGCCCGCATTGTGGTACACTTATTGTGACCGTAACGGCATCATCGTTTGGCAGGATATGCCGAGCGGCGACAAAGATCCGGAATGGCAAGGACGTAATTATTTCGACGGCGAGGAACTTGAACGCACTCCGGAGAGCGAGGCTAACTACCGCAAGGAATGGCGCGAGATCATGGACTGTCTCTACAGCTATCCCTGCATCGCCATGTGGGTGCCGTTCAACGAAGCCTGGGGACAATTCAAGACCAAAGAGATTGCGGACTGGACTAAAAATCATGACCCGTCACGTCTTGTGAACCCGGCGAGCGGAGGCAATTTCTATCCTTGCGGTGACATATTGGACGTGCACTGCTATCCCTCACCTCCCGTGACACATGTCTATGACGCGAAACGAGCGAACGTGCTCGGCGAATACGGAGGCATAGGAATGGTGGTCAACGGTCATATCTGGGCACCGGACCGTGAGTTCAGCTATATCAACTGCAAGACCCCGGCGGAGTTGACTGACCGCTATATCGGCTACGCAAACTATCTTGACCATCTTGCCAAGGAATGGTTTGTAGGTGCTGTGTATACGCAGACAACGGATGTAGAGATTGAAGTTAACGGACTTATGACCTACGACCGCAAGGTGATAAAGATAGATGAAGACAGAATCCGGGAGGTTAACAAAAGGATAATAAAGAATCATAGCAAATGAAAATTTTGTCAGTAATTGCATCGGCAACCGTGATAGTTGTGTCTTCGTTGACGATGCACGCGAAGATAGAATTGCCATCTGTCTTTTCCGACAATATGGTGGTTCAGCAGAATGCAAAGTTGACGGTGGCAGGAAAGGCAAAGCCATTGTCGACGGTAACATTCCGTTCCGATTGGGAGGGCGGTGAATGCAAAGCCAAAGCCGACAAGGAGGGACGCTTTGTTATGAAAGTTCCGACTCCTCCTGCGGGAGGTCCCTATACCATCATCGTTGATGATGGCACCGGAGAGAAGAAAATATTGCAGAATGTCTTGTCGGGAGAGGTGTGGCTTTGCTCCGGACAGTCGAATATGGAATTTCCCGTGAAAGGAGACTGGGCACAAGTGATGGATGCAGATCGTGTCATTGCCACGATGCAACGTCCGGCACTCCGCCTGTTGCAGATCAGGAACACGACTTCCGTAACCCCCATCGATGACGCTTCTGTTGAATTTGGTTGGGTGGAATCATCTCCCGCTGCAGCTTCATTCTCAGCTATCGGCTATCTATGCGGCAGGATGCTTCAGGATTCATTGAATGTCCCTGTTGGCATAATTGATGCCACATGGGGTGGCACACCTGTGGAAGCATGGACTCCAAATGAGTATCTCAAGGATGTCGAGGGATTTGAATTTTACCACGAACAGCTTGCAGCAGGAAAGGATGAGCAAGGTTTGATAGATGCCGCAATGGGAAAGGTATATGAAGGCTATCGCAATCCGGAAAAAATGTCTTATCCCTATGACAAGGCGGTAATGCAGAAAGGTAAAGCCTGGGGAAAGATGCCTGTGCCGTCTTTGTGGGAAAACAATGTGCTCCCCGGTTTCGACGGGATTGTTGTCATGCAGTTTGAGCTTGACCTGCCTGCGACAGCCGCCGGAAAACCGTTGCAACTGAGTCTTGGAGCTGTTGATGATTGGGACATGACTTATTTCAACGGCAAACTTGTGGGTAGAGGACGTATATTCGACCAACAACGTGACTACCGTGTTGACGGAAATCTTGTAAAGGGGGGTAAAAATGTCATTACAGTCGAGGTTATCGACAATGCCGGCGGAGGTGGTATATGGAAATCCTCCTATGCTGTCGTTGACGGAACAAGGTATAGCCTTGACGGGGAATGGAGCTATGCAGTGCTTTCTGACTTCTCACAAATGGACATGGCTTATCAGCTGCCGGATACTCCACATTATCCGTCGGTGCTATATAATGCCATGATCGCGCCATTGACAGGGATGCCCTTGGCAGGGGTGTTTTGGTATCAAGGGTGTGCCAATGTAGGGCGAGCCGCACAATATGAAGTGTGTTTCAAGAATATGATAGAGGGTTGGAGAAAATCTTTTGACAATTCTTCCCACCCTTTCTATTTCGTGCAGTTGGCGGGATTCCAACAACCTGTAACGGTGCAGCCTGATTCAGAATGGGCTTTGTTGCGCCATGCGCAGTCGAAGGCTCTTCAGTTGCCGAATACCGGAATGGCAACAGCCATAGATCTCGGTAACCCGGTGGATATTCATCCTGCAAATAAGCAGGAAGTGGCGCGACGGCTGTCGTTGCTTGCCCTTGACAAGACATATGGTCGAACTCAAGCATGTGAGGCTCCCCGCTGTGTTGATACTAAAATCGGCAAAGGGTATATAGACCTTACTTTTGACAATGACATCAATACGGAAGGAGGAGTGGCTATAGGCTTTATCATAAAAGATAAATCCGGAAAATGGGCATATGCCAATACGCAGATTGTTTCTAACAAGACAATTAGATTATCTTCACCGTTGATAAACAATCCGGTTGCCGTCAGATATAACTGGGCGGACTATCCCGGTGGAAATCTAACCGGAAGAACCTCTGGCTTGCCCGTGACACCTTTCGCAACAGATATTTGAAATCTGTTTTAAAGCAATTTATTAGATTTTTAGCACTTATTTGTGTTAAAAATAACTTATATGGCGTGAAATGTGTTATAGATTGTTAATCAGACTGCGTATGTCCGCTAAAAATTAGTCTTTTAAATAGAGAAGTTATTCTAATAACTTCATAAATAAATTCCAC
>NZ_CAJMXD010000274.1:0-3991 GCF_905219685.1 Barnesiella sp. CU968 | reverse complement strand
TTAGGGCTGACTCCTGCAATAGGTGTCAGCCCTAATTTTTCAATCGCTCAAAAAAAGTTTAGCGGACAGTAATAATTCCAAATATTTCCTGTACTGCCGAGCGGTGGCGATTGAAGGTGGATCGGGGCATCGGAGAACCATTGTTCAACTCACTTCTTTCCCAGCGACCCGACAAATCTTCAAGCGTAATCTTACCGGCTTGCCAAATAGTTTTGACAAGCCATACATATTCCCTGAATATATCTGATGACCTCATAAGGCAAATATACAAAAAAATCTTGATTGTACCGCATTATGAGACAATATATATTTAATTTTGCAGTAGCAAAACAAAAAAGTATGGACTACATAGACTATGACCGAATCTATCGAACCTATGGCGAACTTGGTNTNCNTCATGNTGAGCGCACCTATTTCGACCATATCGGTACGGAATTTTCATATAATACCATCGAACGGAAATTGCTCGATATAGGCTATCTTCTCTGGCGCGGCTACGACGTCCGGGCAGACATACATCACACATACAGCGATGCCCATCCCTCTGTATCGCAGAATGATGTAAGGCAGACCATTTATATCCTTCTCGCTGAACTTTGGGAAGGCCGAACGGAATATGTCGAGCAGATGTTTCGTCATAAGAGCATAGATGCTCTTATTGACGAACTGTTTACAGCCGTGCTGCGATATTATCATCTTCCGACAAATCATTATCAACCCCACTACCTTAAAGACCCACTCGATATGACAGAAAAAGAACTCAGAGACTGTAACCCTTGGCGCGAAGTTGCAGACCTTTCAGCCGGAAACGATTTCCTGTTGTCGGACAAGCACAATCTCGTCTGCTCCGATGACAAAGAAATGATTGAGACATTCAACGCCTCAGCCAAACCGGAACACAAATATCATCTAAACATACCGGCATACCCTTGGTATGGCAATCCTCTCACGGCAAAAGTGATTGTGTTAAGCCTCAATCCCGGTTATGATGAACGTCAGTCAAAAATCGCCGCTATGTATAAGATGCTTCCTCAGGGCTTGGTTGAGGGCTATGCCATTCATCTGCGCTCTATGCTGACTTTTGATTGTTATAGTTTCCTCCCCGAGGACTTCGGTCCGCATGGAGTAACGACACGCGACCTTGCCAACATACATCAGGGTTATTATTGGCAAGACCGTCTGACCAGCGCATTTGTCAACGAAGATACCGGACTTTCGTTTGAGCAAATCAACGACCGATTCGCCGTCATTCAATATGTAGGGTATTCTTCAATAAAATATGCGCCACTCAAACGCGGTCAGTTGTTGCCCTCTCAGAACTATACAAAGCAGTTGATTCAGTTCATCCTACACAATAATCCTGACACGGTTTTCATTGTGCCCCGTGCAGTAAATAGCTGGAAGTCACTTCTTGGCTCCATGTGGAAAGATAACCGCTTTTTCGTATCAAACCTGCCGAGAAGCCAATGGTTTTCAGCCGCGACACTCGGTGAAGAAGCCTACTTTAAAATAATTGAAGCATTTAAGAGATGACGCTAGATTCAAGATCGAAGTGCAACAACTTCGTTCTGAATAGCCCAATATTTTTTGCCGCACGAGACTTAATAACGGATTGGGGATGGGGCTTCACAAGCCCACAGCCCCTCCCCAATCCGTTATTAAGTCTCACAAAATGCAACTTTCGACTGACAATACAAAAAAAGGAGACCGAAGTCTCCCTGAGATTAATTAATTTTGTGTTGTCAATATGTATCATCGATTAACCGTATGCTTACTTTTAATCAAAAATAACATTGAATGAGTAGCGGACAATGATTTGTCAATCAGTGTCATTGAACTAAATATTTGCAATTCGCGAATTGCAAATATAGGTATTAGAGAGTTATAACAGCATCCTTCCGGAAATAGAGATGTTCCAATGCACGGACATATCCTAATTGATTGCACACGCACATTGTGTTCCCAATCCGCTTTATGATATTGCGATGGGAATGACCGTAGATCCAGTAGCCAATCCGGCTGTCTGCAATCATATTGCCTAACTCGGAGGTAAAGGCTCCGTTTATGGGACTGCCCTTAAATTCATCAGCCATTAGAGCGAATGACGGCACATGATGTGTCGCAACTGCGATTTTTGCAGCATTACTTTCGCGCACCTTTCGTTCAATAAAATCACGGCATTTTTCATGTTCTTCATTGAAACGCTCCCAGCCAAGAGGCTTTACGCCATCACGGATACAGTGAAAATCGCTTACATTACGCTGTGTAAGCAATCCATTTTCCGGCGATATTTTTGACCAAAGAGAGGAAGCAATCAAGTCAGTTGTTTCGTCAAGATGAATCACCTTATTATAGACATACCGGACATTGGATCTTATCCGCTGTTCCCAGCCTTCAGTCAGTTCATTTATATCAAATCCACGGTATAACTCATGATTACCCGGAATTGCAATCACCTCATTGAAGTTTTCGGAAGCCCAATCCCAGAACGGATGTTTCATCAATCCGTCATCGCCGAGATAGCCAATATCTCCCGCAAGAACAAGTATGTCACCGATGGGTTCCATTGAATGTTCTCTTAGGATTGATGTGTTGGCTCCAAATTCGAGATGCAAATCGGATGCGTACTGTATCTTCATCTTGAGAAGTGATTTAGAATTTCTATTATGTAGTCCACACGGTCATAATCTCCATACGGCAACATACATTCAATTTCCTCTCTACAATTCTGACGTGAAAGCATCTCTTTCGCCCACGATGAAAGGTAGCAGGTGATATCGTTGTCATTCTCATTGTCGAACAGTTCGGTAATGTCCTGTCTGTTGTTCAGGACATAAACCAGATCCTCAAAATCATGAGAAAATCTCAGGTCATCTCCTCCACGACCTCTTACGGCTTCAATTTTAGTCGCTACATAATAGAGTGGCGGAAGAATAAAAATTGTCTTATCATCGACCATTACTTCTTCACGATGCTGAAATCCGGGACGATACCATCTGTTTGTAAAGCCGAGTATGCTGTCTCTATCAGGCATAATGTCCACAATCTCGCCATTGTATTTCCAACGGCATATCACGCCCGATTCAATATCATTCACAAACTTGCGATCTCTAAGCATCTGCTCAAAGTCCTGAAGACTGCTATAGGTGGCAAGTTCTATGACGCAATCGACATCCATAGTCGGACGAATGTCGGTAGCAGCCGGATCGTCGGCATACAGTTCTGCTACCGAGCCACCGACAAACACGACATCCTTGCACAGTTCACCGAGTCCATCGGCGATTACTTTTAGCCTTCTGATATTACCTGACATCATAAGTTGCGAGTATTGAGTTGAGTTCTTCTTTGGCTATCTCTACTTCTCTCGTCCTGCCGATTCTGAAAACATCGGCAATGGCAAGCAGACTATGAAGCATTGAATCATTTTGCACAGCCATCGGAACAGTGCGGTATAAAGGAGCAATCGACTCTCCGCGCAGGTTGCCTTTTGCATCCGGCCAGACGTATGCTTCTTTTTCGGATACTATCTTATCACTCATCGGCGAGGCGGAAATGGCAGTGGCAACACCTCTTACTTTAGACTGAGGCTGAACCGGAAAGACATATTTGAGTCCATGTATCAGAAACTCTTTAAGTGCAAGAATATTGACCCGTTGCTTGGCATTATCCATGAGTCTGGCAATCCTACAGCGTTCCAGTGCTTCGGACACCTCCGAAGCACTAATGCCGAGATCCTTTGCGACCTGCGCATTGGTCATCTCCCGACCTAAGAGGGTGACTTTTTTCAGTATTATCACTATATCCTGCGGACGCATACCATTATGAGCTTTAGTCATTTGTGTAAAATATTTGCAATTCGCGAATTGCAAATTTAGTAATATAAATTGACTTGACCAAATTATTTTGAGCAACCTGAACTTACGGATGAGCAAAAAAAAGATGTTTTTGCAGGAATCAACTTATCTCAGGATAAGAAAAACAGTCGTGTAAA
>NZ_CAJMXD010000273.1:0-3992 GCF_905219685.1 Barnesiella sp. CU968 | reverse complement strand
AAATATTGTATATATAATAAATATAATAATCGGATATTTGGCTATAGCTCAACTTTTTTTAAGAAAAAATAATTCTTTTTTATTTAAAAAATGAACTGCGAACCGGTTGTGACGGGTTCGCAGCAGTAGTGGTATATGGGGATGATTCTTTAGAAACTGTTTAAATTTAGTTTCTGAATCATGGGTTGGATCAGTCGCGGAAGAAGTTCCGCTTGTCAAGGTTGCCGAAAGGGTCTTTCCAGGAAATCTCGACCGGAGATGTGGAGTCAGCAGCCGTTATAAGGAACATGCGCACACGCTTTGGTTTTGACAACGCTTTTTTGTAGTCCCCGTTCCAGACAGCTTTGGTTATTGCCGTCTGGCTGTAATAGTCCGGGTGAATTTCATATACGCATTTTACAGGCAGTTCCACGCCATTTTGCATTGCAGTAAGTTTCCCTTCCGGATCCCATGCCCAGACCTGAACCAATAGGGAGTTTTCAGGCAGATGGCTGTAGTTTCCCCATTTTGGGAAATGCCGCTGCAATGTCAAGGCTTCCGAATCGGTGGCAAAATGCCTTTTCAGACTATTGCTGTCCCAGACTTTGAATTGATCGGCGGGATTGTTATCATAAGTGACAAATCTCCAGTTTACGCTGTCGCCGGAAAAGCGGTATACATCAAATCCGACAGGGTTGCCGTCATGTCCGAGGTTGGGTTGACCGAATGAACTGTTCCACCAGATGCTTCCGCATGTGCTTATTAGATTGTGGCATATAAGTTCGTGATTGCCATTTTTAACGCGAGTAAGTCCGTTTTTGTGTGTATGACCCGAAAGAATATGTACCTTCTCAAAAGGCGCGACAATTTTTTCGAGTATTTGAGATGTTTCGCGGTCTGTGCCATAGGTTATTTCAAGCGAGGCATTCTTATAGGAATGTATGGGGCTATGCATACATATTACAAGTGGAGACTTTTTATTGACTGTCTTCAAATCTTTTTCAAGCCAGTCGAGTTGGTCCGGTGTAAAAACAGCCTTGTAGTCACGTTTGCCTTTGATTCCTTCGTGGCCTGAAGAGGATGAGGGGGTGTTATGGTATACGATATTGTCGAGCATCACGAAATGAACGTTTCCTATGTTCATGGAATAATATCTCGGACCGTATGTCTTCATATATCTTACAGCCGATAAGAAATCTGTTGAATCTCTGGCGCAAACAGCCCCGTCACTGTCGTGATTGCCCATTATATTGTAAAAAGGCATCTGCCAACCGTTTTCATTCAGAATCTGTCGGGTGCGTTCTATGTCAACACCTGTCTCATACCAGTGCTGGTCATAGCTGATGTCTCCGAGTCCGATTGAGTAGACCGGCATGCCTTCGCATCGCAGTGATTCGAATTCGCGGTTGATTGCCTGCATGTAACTCCGGAAAGTCTTCTCATCATTGCGTTTGCCGTGGAAGTGCATGTCTGTCGTTACTATTAGTCCGAAGTCTTTGTTCCCGGTTTTGACAAGTCGGAAGTCATGCCGTTCGAATGTGTCGGAAGCATCTGTGAGATCCGCCCAAAAGTCAGGTACGGCATCAGTGCGTGTCGGTTCATAACCGGAGGGTGTGATAATGAATATCTGTCTGTTCCGTTTGTCGGATTTAAGATGGTATGCTCCTTTGGAGTCAGTGGCTGTAATCTCATAACCGTCAGATACGGATACATTTTTCAGCGGTTTGCCATCGCACTCCACTATACCGCCGACAGTGTATCCGTTCTTTTGCTTGAACGGCAGCCGAGATTCATATCTGCTCTGTGCGCTTATATAAGGTGTGCCGCACAAGAGTAATGCCAGTAATGCAATTATACTTTTCATAAGGCAAAATTAGCAAAAATCAGTATCGAAAGGACTGATGTGAGTGTTTTGTAATGTGCAAAAGATTGAACAAATTAATACTCTGATTGGAGTAATTTAAGCCGGATGTGTTGGTAATGAATATTTTATATGCCATATGTGTGATAACCAGGCAGTGTGCTGTGTGGTTAAAACAGTGAAGAAGAACGCAGAAGAAGAATTTGTTGGAGCGCGTGTGAAACAGCTGTCAGGAACAAAAGTTTTTCAGGGTTTTTCAGGTACTGTGTTATGTTAATGGCTATGGTCAATTGTTTGAGTTGTAAGATAATGCTGATATTATTGTAGTGTTGGAATTATCACAGATTGAAATATATTGGTTTGGAGAGTGGTCCGTTTTGGGTAAATTTGTGGCGTGACCGATGGCATCTTTTGTGATGCGCTGATGTAAAACGTTGACCTGAAACATAATACTTGAACAATATGTATAAAAATCCTTACATCCACAGGTGGGTGATTGTCGGAACAATGGTGATTGCCATTGTCTGCAATTATCTTGACCGCCAGCTTCTTTCTATACTGAAACCGGAAATCCTCGGACATTTCAACATCGGAGATATTGAATTCGCATGGATTCTCAACGTATTCCTGATATGTTATGCGGTTATGTATCCGGTGTCGGGTATCCTTGTCGACAAGTTCGGTCCGAAGCCAGTTATGTTCGGTGGTATAGCCGCGTGGTCACTGGCGTGTATTGGTGGCGGTCTATCACAGGATGTGTATCAGTTTGCCGTTTGCCGAGGGATTTTAGGACTGGCTGAGCCTACTATTTTCACGGGTCAGCTTGTAGCTGTTACATTATGGTTTGAGAAAAGGACCCGCGCCACAGCCAACTCCATATGTCAGGCAGGAGGATCGATAGGCACTATGTGCGCACCACTTGCCGTTGCCTGGATGGTGAGGTATTTTCCATGGCAGGATGTATTTATCATAGCGGGTGTAGCCGGACTGATAATTGCGGGGATATGGTGGATAGTGTATCGTCGTCCGCGCCCGGAGTTTCTTTCAATCACGCTCGGTGAGCCAAAAGGGATGACACTCAGGGATACCCGTTCATTCTCAGTGGGGGCTCTTTTCGGCACAAGTGCATTGTGGGGTGTGCTTCTCATAAGACTTGTCAGTGACCCGGTATGGTATTTCATCAATTTCTGGTTGCCCGGTTTCCTCCGTGACTTAGGTGTTGAGCAGGGACTTGGTGTTCAGGAGACCCTCGATATGATACAATATATAGGAGGTATTCCTTTCCTTGTAGGTGCAACCTGCGGAGTTCTTGCCTCGGCGTATTCCGACAAGCTTGTGGCAAGGGGGTGGAACGCTTTGAAATCGCGCAAGGCAGTGATGAGTCTATCTGCATGTGTGGCACCAGTAATCGCACTCGTTCCGCTTCTCAGCCACTGGCATTCAGTTTCTTTTACCTTGCGTTTAGGACTTATAACGGCGGTGTTTGCCATAGTGGCGTTTATGTGTCTTGTGTGGCTTTATAACATCGGAGTCGTTATCGCCGAGACATTTCCGGTGAAGAATGTTGCCACGGTTGCCGGTATCGCGTGCGGCGCCGGTGCTGTAGGAGCGGCATGTTTCAATCTTGTGGTCGGTTCGCTGATGGCGACAATGGGAGAATATCTATTCTACTGTATGGGTTTTCTCCATCCGATTGCAACGATAGTTCTTCTACGGCTTGTAAAGCCAGCGGAGCCGCAGCAGGAGAAATGCGGGACATGTTCAATAGCTTCAGATAAAAACAATGACAACGATGTATGTGGACTCGACGCTGCCCCCAATTGATTGAGTAAGAGTAATGACCTGCAGGCAGTTGTCGAGAATGAATACCCACGGGGTGATCCCGTGGGTATTTTTAGACGGCTTCCGACACTTCGGCAGAGAATTTTATTCTTTTGAGTATTCACTATAGAGTGTTAAATCACGTTATGAATATATGAAACGAATAATTGAAATACTGTCAATATTGCTGATTATGGTGACGGCACCGGGGTGTATCAATGATGAAGTCGAGCCTGTGTGGTCGTTGCAAGCGGGAGACAGACTGCCTGATTTTGAAATTACTCTTGATGACGGGTCGTCGGTCAGCACGGAAATGCTGAAAGGCCGCAAG
>NZ_CAJMXD010000272.1:0-3992 GCF_905219685.1 Barnesiella sp. CU968 | reverse complement strand
TTGGCGTGATCGAATTGCTAAAGACGAGGCTGCAGTCACTCTCGGTAAAGACGGGAGTGGTTGTAGCCTTTGTCTGTGTTTTATGTTATGCATTCTCTTTTTTGCAGATGCTTCTGCCGGTTTCTGCGGTTCTGAAAGGTATATTGTGGGTCGTTTTTTACGGACTTGCAAAAGCTTGTCAGTATGCATCGCTGATTATTCTCGGAAAGTCGGGTTTTTCAATGTTGAGAGCATATTTTGCAAGAAAAGTGAAATAGTTTGCAATGGTTAATATGGTAAGTAAGTGTTCTAATTTGATTTATAATAAATGCGAATCCGAACACTTGCTTAGCTGTCTAAAAATATATTCGTAATGGAAAGTAAAGTGTCAGGAACATTGAGAATCGTAGCTTTCATGATTGTCGGCATCGTGTGCGGAGTCGGGAATCTTAAAGGAAGCATAATAGGAGATGAATACAGGCTCAAGAAGGTTGTGGAAGTTCCGGGCAGGCAGGGGATTGCTGCCGACAGCTTATTTTATTATGTCTCCGATACGAAAGCGATATATAAATATGACAAGAACTGGCATCTGATTAATGTCAACCGACAGCCTTTTGTAAATCCTGAAGTGGCAAACCATTTCGGAGATATTGATGTATGGAACGGAGAGATATACTGCGGCATCGAAAGGTTTGAGTATGGTCGTGGCTATAATATAGCAGTTTCCATATATGATGCTGAAACACTCGAATGGAAGCGCGATCTGCCATGGAGTCCGGAATCCGGTCAGGTCGAGGTTTCGGGAATTGCGGTGGATCGTGACCGGAATATGGTATGGATGAGCGATTGGGTGGATTCCCGCTATGTATATTGCTATGATCTTGCCACCGGTCGTTATCACACCAAGATGCAATGTCAGCCGACACCTTACTGGTGTCAGGGCATAACAATCGCTGACGGGAAAATGATTTTTTCAGCGGATGACGGAGAAGCGGCGTATGGCATCGCTGACAATCTGTATGTCACGGATCTTGGAAACATTCCTTATACAGGACTTGTGGAGGGGGAAGAGGTAGTAAAGGATACCCCGTTCAGTGTAAAACTTGATGAAAAAGGCATGCCTTTTCTCAGAAAGGGACTGGTTGCCGGAGGAGCCGTCAAGGGTTCATTGCGTCATTTCCGTGAAATGTCAGACTTCGCACGCGCCGGTGAGATTGAGGGTGTGGCGATAGACCCGTCTAATGGCGATCTGCTGGTGTTGAATAACAGGGGTACCCGCATTGTTCTCGGCATGAGTCAGGGTCCTATAACCGAGGAGGGCTATACAGGAGAGGTGCATGAGGTATATGTCTATGAAAAATATGTAAAATGAAAAAATCCTGATAACTGAGTTATCAGGATTTTTCAGAGGTGCCAACCAGATTCGAACTGGTGTGAACGGTTTTGCAGACCGGTACCTAACCACTCGGACATGGCACCATTTGCTTTTGCGAGTGCAAAGTTAAGACAAATATTTGATTTTGCCAAATTTTTCAGGATTGATTTTTTAACAAAATGCAGTTTTGTTATCGAACATATTGTTTATGCCACACGGCACTCACAAGGATATGTGAATAAGCGGACGCGCATTTGTCATTTATTATCAGATGTTTGTAAAAAAATTAAATAAAAACATTCAAATCGGGGGTTTGATTGTTATTAAATTAAGTTAAATTTGCATCATTATTATGAAAGGGTTATTTTCATATCCGGAGTCAAAAGATCTATATGGTATCTTTAACGACAGTTTCCCCCCGATTCTTGACGGGGTTACTCTCGCTGTGGAGAATTATGTCTATTGGCTAAGCCGCAAGGGGCACACCCCTTGCGTTGTGACCCCCTGGAATCCGGAGAAACAAGACTATCCTTTTGAAGTTGTGAGGTATTTTTCATTGCCGATAGCTTCCAGACATCCCTATCGATATGGTTATCCGAAATGCGATCCGTTTATATGGAGGCGACTACGCAAATCTAATTTCAAGATACTGCATTCTCATTGTCCTTTCTCTTCGGGTAGACTTGCCGTATATGTGAAGAAACACCAGAAAGTTCCGTTGATTGGCACTTTTCATTCAAAGTATCGTTCCGATCTTGAACACGCGTTTCGGAAGGCACCGTGGTGTGTCCCTATAATAATGAAGCGTATTCTGGATTTCTTCAATTCTTGCGATGAAGTATGGATTCCACAGGCTCAGGTTGAGGAAACAGTCAGAGAATACGGATTCAAGGGACCTTTGACAGTAGTTGAAAACGGAAATGATTTCGCTTCGATTATCACCGGAAATCCGGCTGAATATAAACTCGCTGCCAGACACCGTCTTGGTGTGAAGGATGATGAGCTTGCACTGTTGTTTGTCGGTCAGCATATCTGGGAAAAGGGTATTGATGTTATACTCGAAACTCTGAGGCTTCTGAAAGGGGAAATAAAATTCGTTATGAATTTTATTGGTACCGGTTATGCTCTCAATGACGTGCGGTCTTTGGTTTCCCGCTATGGACTGTCTGATTCCGTGCATATCAACGGAGTCATCAAGGATCGCCACACTTTGAGCGATTATTACGCAGCTTCTGATTTGTTTCTGTTTCCATCGTTCTATGACAATGCTCCGCTGGTTGTAAGAGAGGCTGCCGCCATGGGCACCCCCGCCATACTTCTCGAAGGCTCCACTGCGGCGGAAGTCATATGTGACAGGAAGAACGGGTTTCTTACGGAGAAATCGCCTGAAAGATTCTCAGAACTGATAATACATCTTAAAAACAACAGGGATTTGCTGAACAGGGTTTCGGAAGGTGCGAGGACTACACTTGTAAGGAGCTGGGAAGATGTAGTGGATGAAGTGAGTGACAGATATGATTCGCTAATAAGAAGGTATAAGGGATGAGAGGACAGGTGTCAGACAGTAAAAGCTCTTTCTCTTTCTGGAAAGTTCTGCTGCCCGTGGCTATCGGTCTCGGGGTCGTGGTTCTGATGTTTGTGCACGACGCACGTAAAGAGGATATTGCGGATATCTGGAAGAGCATTCATTTTGATTCAAGAATAATAGGTTGTGTGGTTGCGGGATTCTTGTGTATGTTTGGCAGGGATTTCGGTCTTACATGGCGATTCCGGGCACTGACCGACCGGAAACTGACATGGAGACAGGCGTGGAAAGTCGACATGCTTTGTGAGTTTACCAACTGTATCACTCCTTCTGCGGTAGGTGGAAGTTCGCTGGGGATGATATTTCTGAATTCTCAGGGAATAGAGATGGGACGTGCTACGACTTTAATGCTTACCACTCTTTTCATGGACGAGCTTTTCTTTGTCATTGCATGTCCGTTTGTTGTGATGTTTACCCCGGCGGCAGACATATTCGCTTCAGAAGGGTCATCATTCTCTCATGGAATAAAGTATACTTTCTGGATTGTATACATGCTTATAGCGGTGTGGACATTTATATTGTTCCTCGGGATAATATGGAAACCATTGTGGATAAGAAAAGTTCTCGATAAAATATCCGGATTGCGATGGTTCCGTAAATGGTCATCCCAGATACAGGCATTGGGAGCCAACATGGTGGCGACTTCAAAAGAACTGCAGTCCAAGCCGTTTGGCTTCTGGCTTGAAGTTTTTTGCGGCACGGCGCTGTCATGGACATCCCGTTATCTTGTAGTAAATGCCTTGTTCTGGGGATTCATACCCGCAGACGACAAATATCAATGGGTCATTCTCGCCCGCCAGTTTGTAATTTGGGTTGTGCTGATGGTGAGTCCCACACCCGGAGGAGCCGGTCTGAGCGAGTGGCTTTTTTCGGAATATTACGGCGATATGGTAGGGACAGCCGGCATGGCTCTGATTCTCGCAGTGTTCTGGCGTCTGATAACATATTATCTTTACTTGCTTATCGGCGCGCTTGTCGTGCCATCATGGCTCAGCAAGACAATTGATAGAATACGAAAATAATTTATAACCAGCATTATGAAGTATATAGTTA
>NZ_CAJMXD010000271.1:0-3995 GCF_905219685.1 Barnesiella sp. CU968 | reverse complement strand
CCGTCCCTGAAGAAACTCGTTCTGGCGTTGCAAAAACTCTATCAACTCGTTCTTTTTCATGGCATAAAGTTACGAAATTTTCGTAAGATAGAGGTAATAGTTATAGTATGGGGACATCGCTATATCATCTTTTGCTTTTACCATCTTTGAATCCTCACCGATAAGCGTGGAAAGATAGTTCCAGAATGATTTGCGATGATGCTTGTACTTGTAATGCGCCATTTCATGCAGTATTACACCATCAGTCCATTCCTGTCTGAATATTACGAGGAACGGTTGTAAGGCAATATGATTGTTGAACGTGCAATAGCCGAGAACATTCTTCCGAAGACGTTTAACTGTAACGCCGGAGCCATGCAACCCCTTCAAATTCTCCCAATACTTTACTCTGGCGGGTAGCACAACTTTAGCAATTCGGAGTATGGTGTCGCGCATAAGTTCGCGCAGCCACTTCTGTATCTTTCGAGTCTCAAAGTCAGTGGAGTCGTGGTAAATCATATCCAAGATGCCATCGTGATATTGAACCAACAACTCGACACTGCCCTTATCTTGATACACGAAACGATCGGGTATCTTCAAAGCCGCCTCACACTCTAACGTGAATTTATCGACACAATGCCAAACCACCGACAAGTGCTTTGTAGTAAGTCTGAATCGTGGGTTTATCTTAAATGTCGGTTCTTTTATACCTCCCATATTTTATCCATTATAAGTTTATAGCCCTTTACTCCGTAATGACCTATCTTCAACCCATAGAAGCGAGTGCCAAGAGTCTTTTCTTTGTCTATTTTCTCCATTGTGGAGGGGTTGGGAACAGGGAACTCGAAGTCTGAGACAATAAGGACATCTGCCATCTCGTATGTTCCTTTCTGAAGAACGTGAATAGCCTCGGCAAGCATCTGTTCACCATCAGTGCCCCCACTATAACTATGCTCCAAAAAGTTGTCAATCATACGCCAATTTCGTGGTTTGGCAAGGTCGATAGACTTTGACCTGACAGAGAAACTGATTAGATAACAAGGTCTTTTCTGTTTCTTTGCCATCCGTAGCAACTGCTTGAGCAACGAGAAAGCAATCCTTTGAGGTTGCCCCGACATTGAGCCACTGGTATCAATGCTTACGATAATGGGACCTTTCGTTAGTCGTGGGTCTTTGCGATGTTCCTCTATCTTTTTAGGCTTGTCTTTACCAGGACTTGAAAACTGCTGGAGTTCCTTGGTAGCATATCTCTTAAAGAAAAGATCTTCCGGCATGGATAATTCCACTGGTAGGACTCGCTCCAGATTGTCGCCTGACTCAACTCTGTCAATCTCTTCAACTGAACTGTTTTTAGCAACAGTGGTGGGCAGGAAACGATACACCACAGTATCTTTTTCTTCTTCCGATGAATCCTTGTCTCGCCCAATCATATCGACAATCTCTTTCAATTGCGGATAACGATGGACATAGTTCTCCACCTTCTTTTTATCTTCATAATCCCTCGTGCCGGCATCTCGACTGAGCTGTTCAAACTGCATTTTCGCACGACTCAACATCTGACGCTCTTTCCGGTCGAGCTTTGCCTTACAAGCATTTTCCCAATCACTGGTCAATGCCGAAAATATGGCGTCCTTATCATCGGTCTTGAACTGAGCCTTATAGCCGGGAAGATTTACATCGTATTTGGAGTAACCGGCTTCAATGGTGGTGTATACCTCTTGCCACATCATTCGTTTCTCCTCTATGGCAGCTTCGCGAAACTTGGCAATCATAGCTAGTTCTTTCATTGCCTCTATCTGCAAGATTCGGTATTGTTCCAGCAAAGCAGTGAAGAATGAAATCAAATCCTCTTTCAGCACTTCGACCCATGTTGGATCCGAACCGTCAATCTGAGGGTTATTGTCGATGACCTCCTTCATGTATCCTGCGATGCAATCATCCGAGGGAATAGACGGAGGCATTTCACCACATTCCATATAGAAATCAAACGCCTCGCTATATTCCTCCAGCTTGGCGTCAACATCGGTATAGTCAATCATTTTATCATCATAACTACGTTGTTTAGCTTGACCTCAATGGTCTTTATCTGTTCGTTGACATCCTTCAACATCTTGTTGACCAACGCAAGGTCGTTGGAAGAAAGGAAAATATTGTCACAATCAGTCCAGATTGCTGTTACAGATTTCTCCCACTTCTCAACGCAGGTCTTGAAACTATCCTGAATCAACGAGACACGCTGATATACAGGCAATGTCTGCAAGAGTTCAGAATTTGTTGTCGGATGAGCAGCCTTTCGCCGGAATGCGTATGGAGTTCCATCAATTATCGCCCCATTCTGACACCTCTGAATATTGACCTTCGTCAGATTCGTAGCGTTCAGCGATTTTGCATCAAATGGTCTTCCAGGGACAAGAGTGTGGATGATATTCTTTTTACGCTTGCTGTCATAATATCTTACTCCATCGCGTGTCTGATTGGTCAACGCTGCGTAGTCCCATTTTGAAAAATAGGTGTCTCCGGCGGGATAATTCTCCACAAGATAGTAGAAATAATCATACTCAGCAAAATCATTATTATCGGAATTTATCCGTGAAGGAGTTGATTGCTGTGCTGTCTGTTTCTGAGGAGTCATGAGTTGTCGAATTGATTTGTCAATCTTCGACAAGCCTTTTAGTACCGTATCTGATATACTCGAAGTAAAAGCATTAAGCACATTCGGAATACACTCTACATCATTCCAGAAGCTATGAATAAGCAATAGATAATCAGATAGATTTATTTCACTGCGCCCATTCAGATATGCCGAGGTCTGCATCAGTCTATACGCTTTGCGCCAGCGACGGTCAGATATGTAATATCGAAGCTGATTGCCGTCCTCTTTTTCCAGCGCGGCAAGAATCTTCCGAATGTTTTTTATCGCATTGATGACCGAATCGTGAACGCCAACTTGCTTTGATTCATTCTGCCAGTCGGAATACAATTCATCAGTTATGTATAATGATTCCGCAAGTTCCGACATATCACCACCTGCGCCCTTTATCATTTTGAAGAAAGAGGCGTCACACTCTATGCAGTTTGAAACCATCCGCACAAGGAAACGGTCCCATAACGCTTCGAGACCTTCATCCTTGGCAGGAAGCTCGTTGGAGGCAGCGATAAGCACTTTCATTGGCGTGTGCATTATCTGTCCCCAATTATGGAAGATGTGTTCGTTTATTACAGTCAGAAGGGTGTTCTGAATCGACGGCCGGCTTTCCATATCTCATCAAGAAAAACCACATCGGCTTCAGGGAGATATCCGGCTGTCAGTCGTTCATATCGGTCATCGTTCTTTAAGCGGGAAATTGAAATGGGTCCGAATATTTCATCGGGTGTGCTGAATCGAGACATAAGGTAATCAAACGACTTCCCATCTTTAAATACCATCTTCAATCGACTTGCAACCATACTTTTAGCAGTACCCGGAGGCCCGAGCAGGAACATATTTTCTCCAGCCACAGCACATAGTAATGCCACGGCTATTATCTGTTCCTTTTCATAGACTTCCTGCGACATCCATTCTACCAGTTGGCGAATGTGTTCCTTCGGAGTCGACGGGAAAAGTGATTTAGTTCTGACTTTCTTTGCCATAATAAAAAACGAGGTCAATTATGCTCACCGCAAAATTAGCTTCGTAATGTCGCAGATTTAGATACAGGTTATCTTTTTCTTATGTTTTGGTCAACAAAATCATCCGATGCGTTCTTTAACTCCTTCAGCGCAGGTAGCATATACTTGTGTTGGAGCGCGAATCCGATTACAGCACCGATATTCGCTTTAATCAGGGCTGAATGAGGCGGTCCGATAAAACAGGCTATGCCGCCTAATATTCCGGGGAGTATGGCAAATTTAAGTAGAGCCAACTGCTTCTGAATTACTTTATCCATTCTCCAGTTCCTTTCCTGCGGCAAGTATCGAGACTTTTACCTCGGTGTCTTCTATACTCTCATCGGGATATACGGCCCAAATAACATAAA
>NZ_CAJMXD010000270.1:0-4060 GCF_905219685.1 Barnesiella sp. CU968 | reverse complement strand
GGCGATTCATTTGTATTTGACATTTCGATATATTAACTTAAGTTGCAACTACTTCGGTAATTTTTACCGAATCATTGTCTGAGAAAAATCACTAAATTTGCAAGATGAAAGAAGATAATGCAAATGAAATCATACTCTATCAGCCGAACGATACTCTCACTCTTGATGTAAGAGTAGAGGATGAATCAGTGTGGCTTACTCAGGCTCAGATCGTTGAGTTGTTTGCCAGCAGCAAAGCCAATATCAGCGAACACCTGAAACATATATTTGAGTCTGGAGAATTACTTAAAGATGCAACTGTTCGGAAATTCCGAACAGTTCGTCAAGAAGGGAATCGGAGTGCGACATGATGAAACTGGTTTCTGTATGTAATGCTCCCACCAATAAGAGTGGCGTTTATTTGGTATGGAACTCAACTTGCAATGGAAACAAAGAATTAATTTATATCGGCCGATCAGGAAAAAAGGAAAATGGTAAAATTGTTCATCGCAAAGCCGGATTGGGGGGAATTAAGGATAGATTGGTTAATGGTCACCAATTTGGGAAGTTACCTGAAAAAGAATATGGCCTATTATAATGTTACAATATGGGATAAAAAAATTAACAGTAAGTTGGTTTGATACAGAGAACGATGATCCTGTAGAAGTGGAAAGACTTTTATTAAATGAAATATTACATATCAGAGGGAGTCTACCAGTTTGGAATAATCAACCATACTAATTCGCGGTTAATTGACAAGTTTGATTAACACAAAAGTATACTACAATTATTGAACATCTATCAATAATCATTTGAGACCATGGATGTCAACAACCAAATAATCATATATCAGAGCGAGGACGGCGAGACCCGTATCGAGGTAAAATTTACCGGGGAGACTGTATGGCTTTCCCAGCAACAGATGGCAGAGCTTTATCAGACGACTCGACCCAATATCGTGCAGCATATCCGCAACATATATGCGGATGGAGAATTGGATGAACATGCAACCTGTAAGAATTTCTTACAAGTTCGACAAGAGGGAGCCAGGCAGGTGACGCGAGAGATACCATTCTATAACCTCGATATGATTATATCGCTGGGTTATAGAATCCGGTCGGTGATTGCGACGCACTTCCGCAGGTGGGCCACGGAGCGACTGAAGGAGTATATCATCAAGGGATTTACAATGGACGACGAGCGGTTGAAGGGTAACGGCGGCGGTGCATACTGGCGTGAGCTGCTCGATCGTATCCGTGATATCCGTTCGTCGGAGAAAGTGATGTACCGACAGGTACTCGATCTTTATGCCACGGCTGTCGATTATGATCCTCGTTCTGAAATTTCGGTCGAGTTCTTCAAAATTGTGCAGAATAAGCTTCATTTTGCTGCGCATGGCAACACTGCTGCCGAGGTGATTTTTAAGCGAGCCAATGCGGATGCTCCGATGATGGGTCTGACTTCATTCAAAGGTGATCATCCAACACTTCGAGACGCACAGATTGCCAAGAATTATCTGAGCGAAAATGAACTGAAGATTCTCAACAATCTTGTCTCCGGATACTTTGATTTTGCCGAGATTCAGGCGATGAAACATCGCCCTATGTATATGGATGACTATGTGCGACAACTTGACATGATTCTTTCCTCAACAGGCGAAGCATTGCTCAATGGTCCCGGCTCGGTCAGCCATCAGCAGGCGATGGATAAAGCCCGCGAAGAGTACCGCAAATTCCAGGTAAGAGAGTTGTCCCCAGTTGAACGTGCCTATCTCGATACTATCAAAGCCCTCAATGCCAAAGCCAAGAACAAAGGGAAAGACTAATGATCCTTTCGTAATTTCAAATCGTGATGACGTGGTGTCTAGTCCGGAAAAGTGTTGACCGTTTGTTTGTCCATTCGATTTTACGCCGTCAGACCGTGAAATATGCTTGTCCATATTATACTACATATTTTATAACTGATTGATTTACATAGTATGTATGACTTTTCAACGAGGAGGAATACTGAGCAATAAATTTCACAAAATTCACTGATAATCAATGGCTAAGAAAAGGGTAATTTTCTTGCCCATTGCTATTTTATCCCGTTTTACCCCATAGTTTTCTTTGCCATAGGCAAAGCACCAAGGCGATTACCTGGCTAAATTCAGATACTCCTCCGAGGTTTGTGTGCGCCAGAAGTTGCACATAAGTCAACCAAAAATAGTTGATTTCGCAAAAACAACCTAAATTGGTTGCGAACATTACAATTTATTCGTATATTTGTAGTCATGAAAATCGGAGCGATAATAACAGGAGATATTGTGGATTCCACAAAAATGACAGCAGAAGAGCGTGCTACGATGTTACGAATGTTGCAGTCCCTGCCGGTATTGCTGTCACCTTTGAGTAAAACAGATATTGAGATTTTCAGAGGGGATAGTTTCCAGGTGAAAGTTGCAGAACCAAGCAAGGCATTGCATATGGCACTTACGATACGGGCTATTATCCGCGCCAATAAATTTGCAGGTAATAATCATCAATGGGATGCTCGCATGGCAATTGGTATCGGAACATTAGACTATGAAACGGACTTACTATCCACAAGTGACGGCGAAGCATATAGATTATCAGGCAAATGTCTTGACTCCATAGGCAAGGGTCGTTTATGCATTAAGACTCCTTGGGAGGATGTTAATAAAGAGCTGACGGTTTCCACTCTATTTGCTGATGATATAGTGACAGGGTGGACTCAAAGTCAAAGCAGGATAATGTTTGAGAAGCTTGTCAAGAATAATAGTCAGGAAGAAATCGGCAATATACTTGGTGTTTCCAGACAGATGGTCAGCAAGTCCTTGAAGGCAGCCAAAGATGCTTTGATTTCTGTATATGTCAAAAGATTTGAGGAGCTGATTAATCATAAAACGATATGAGCGCAGTAATAATTCTTATAAAACTGATAGCGGCACATCTCGTAGGAGATTTCATATTGCAGTCTGACAAGATGTGTGCGGATAAGTTTTCCAAAAATAAAACTGTCAGATATCGTGCATTGTCTGAGCATGCTATCATTCAGGCGTCATTGGCATATCTGTTTGTCGCGCAATGGACAAACTGGGTTGTCCCGCTTGTCATTGGTGTCAGCCACTTTCTGATAGACTTGATAAAGACTCACTTCAAGCGAAAAGATCTTGCCGGCTTTCTATGCGATCAGTTGATCCATTATTGTGTCATCGTTGTTCTATGGTTTACAGCATTCGCTAATCATGACTTCAATCCTGCTACGGAAATGTTCTCTGCAAATTTTTGGTTTGTTACAACGGCGTATATTGCCGTGCTCTCGCCCACATCAGTTTTGATAAAATCCTTCATTGAATATGAGAAATGGTTGCCGGCAGATGCTTCTTTAAAAGGATTGCCCAATGCCGGAAAATGGATTGGTTATCTTGAAAGAATACTAATACTGACATTTGTTTTCACCAGCAATATTGAAGGAGTCGGATTCCTGTTAGCCGCAAAATCTGTATTCCGTTTCGGCGAACTCAGCAAGGCTAAAGATATCAAGACGACGGAGTATGTACTGATTGGCACTTTTACCAGTTTCACAATCGCGATATTGCTTGGCTTTGGCGCAGACTGGCTCATGGATATGAATTTAGAATGAGAGGTGATTATAAAGTTAAATTGATCTTGTTTTACATGATTTTTGCCATCTGATATCATAGTATGGCATTAATATAGGTTTTCGAGTTTTCTTGGTCAAGCGCTATGATTTTCTTGACCAATTCGATTTTAAGCCGTCAGACACCGTGGTTTTCTTTGCCAAATTCCGCAAAAAGCAACTATTTATCTAATTATCAATTATATGTCTAGTCCGGAAAAGTGTTGACATAGCCTTTTGTCCTGCCGTTCAAACTAATTTCACTCAGGTAGCCTTTTTCGGTCAGTTTTCTTAAGTCTGATTTCGTTGTGTTGGGAGTCACCCCGAATTTGCCTACAATATCGGTTGAAACAAGCACCATGTCGATACTGTTTCTTTGAGTGTGTCTGACGCCGGCCACTAAAAAAGGACCAGCCAAATTTTGACCGGTCCTGACAAG
>NZ_CAJMXD010000269.1:0-4069 GCF_905219685.1 Barnesiella sp. CU968 | reverse complement strand
ATTGTATTTTGTGCCGCAGTCCACAAGCACTACCCTCTTCTCCCCTTCTCCGAATTCCTTGACCTCTCTGGTGCTGACCTTGGCGATGAGGTTTTCTTTGTTGGGGTCGTGAAACTCTATGTCCTCACCCCCCTCGAATGTGATTTTTCCGAGCATCGAGCCTTTGTCGCGGAGCAGTTTGGTAAGCGCGCGGGTGTCAATGCCGTAGATACCCGGAATTTTTTCATCCTTGAGCCAGTCGGCGAGAGAGCGTGTAGCCTGCCAGTGACTCGGCACCCAGCTGTAGTCCTGGCATACGATTGCCTCGCAATGTATGCGTGAAGACTCGAAGTAGTCGCTGACATTTGCCTCGGTGCTTTTTTCAGCCGATGGCACTCCGTAATTGCCGAGAATGGGATAGGTGGTGACAAGTATCTGCCCTTCATAGGAGGGGTCGGTGAGGCTTTCGGGGTAACCCGTCATTGCCGTGTTGAAAACAACCTCTCCGGCGCATGGATTTTCATAACCGAAGGAGAACCCTTCAAATTTTGAGCCGTCTTCAAGTGTGAGCACGGCTTTTCTGGAATCTTGCATCGTGTTCATTTTGCGTGCAAAGTTACACAGAATCCCAATAATTAACAAACGGATTACTAAAAATATTTAAAGAGACCGTTCCCGAAAAAAGCAAAATCAGATACACATTATACATTTGGATATGCTTGGATATGCAATTATAGCAAAAGTTACTTTCCAAAATGGCTTTTGCTGAAGAATAGTGAAAATAAATTTTGCTTGTCGCGAAATATGAGTTAAATTTGCATTGAATTCTACGAATTCTGAAATCTCATGGAAAAGATACTGATAAAAAATGCTCTGCTGTCCCCTTCCGGCAAGGAGGGAACGGTAGATATTCTCATATACGAGGGGAAAATCGGGAAGATAGCCCCGCAGGTCGATTCGCCGCATGATTGCAGCGTGATTGACGCTGACGGTCTCACCGTAATCCCCGGGCTTGTGGATGTGCATGTGCATCTCCGTGAGCCCGGTTTTTCATATAAGGAGACCATTGCGGCAGGCACTGCGGCAGCCGCCGCCGGCGGTTTCACCACAGTCTGCCCCATGCCCAACCTCAACCCGGCGCCGGATTCACCTGAGAATCTCGAGCGTCAGCTTGAGATAATACGCCGGGACGCAAAAATCGAGACCATACCCTACGCCACAATCACCCGTTCGCGACTCGGAGCCGAACTCGTGGATTATGAGGCTCTCGCCCCTTTCGTAGCAGGTTTTTCCGACGACGGGTCAGGTGTGCAGGATGAAGAGGTAATGCGCGAGGCGATGAGGGAGATTGCAAAGACCGGAAAGATTCTTGCCGCTCACTGCGAGGTCAATTCTCTTCTGCGCGGAGGATATATACATGACGGAGAATACGCTCGCGCCAACGGTCACCGGGGCATATGTTCCGAAAGTGAATGGGGTGAGATAGAACGCGACATACGTCTTGCCGGGGAAACGGGCTGCCGTCTGCACATATGTCACATATCAACTGCGGAGAGTGTGGATCTTATTCGCAGGGCAAAGGAACGTGGAGTAAGGGTGACATGCGAGACTGCACCCCACTATCTCGCTTTCTGTGATGAAGACATGCGAGAAGAGGGCCGCTTCAAGATGAATCCGCCAATACGCTCGCGCCGTGACATGGAGGCTC
Source organism: Barnesiella sp. CU968 (assembly GCF_905219685.1). NCBI lineage: Bacteria > Pseudomonadati > Bacteroidota > Bacteroidia > Bacteroidales > Barnesiellaceae > Barnesiella > Barnesiella sp. CU968. The sequence goes on along the minus strand of NZ_CAJMXD010000269.1, from coordinate 2,382 downwards.
TCCGGGAAGGCGCGGCAGACGGCACGATAGATGTCATTGCCACCGACCATGCCCCGCATTCGGCTGAGGAGAAGTCAAAAGGTCTTGAGAAAAGCGCCATGGGTGTCGTGGGTCTGGAGACTTCGCTGGCTGCTGTATACACCCATATGGTCAAGCCGGGACACATATCTTTTTTGCGTATGCTGCAGATGATGGCTTTTGTGCCTCGGGAGCTGTTCGGATTCAGGGGAGGCATACTTCCTGGGAACCGTGCGGACCTCGCTATTGTTGATTTTGACAGGGTGGTTAAAGTTGATTCTACCTCTTTCCTCAGCAAAGGGAAAAGCACGCCTTTCGACGGAACCACGCTTTTCGGAAAGGTGATGATGACCATAGCCGGAGGGAAAACCGTATATAAGTTATGAATCAAGTGTGAAAATGAAAGGAGACAGACATAAACACAGATTTTTCCGCGTGGTTTCCAACAGGAAAGTCGCGGCAAAGACATGGGAGCTGGCGCTTGAGGGCGACACATCGGATTTTACGGCTCCCGGTCAGTTTGTAAATATTTCCGTCGCAGGTAAATATCTGCGCCGTCCGATATCGGTATGCGACATATCGGGCAACAGACTCACGCTGCTCTATGACGTTGTCGGAGAAGGCACTGAGGTTATGTCGGAGATGAAACCCGGCGATACCGCCGATGTGCTTACGGGTCTCGGCAACGGTTTCAGCCTTGCCGTGAAAACGGATAAACCGCTGCTTGTGGGCGGTGGCATAGGATGCGCTCCGCTTCTGATGCTTGCCCGTTCGCTGTGCAAAGAGGGAAAACGCCCTGTTGTGGTGCTGGGATTCAACACTGCGGCAGATGTTGTGCTGAAGAAGGAATTCGAGGATATGGGACTCGATGTGTATGTCTCGACAGCCGACGGTTCGGAGGGTACGCGCGGGTTCGTGACCGATGCTATAGCGGAGAAGAATCCGGACTTCGACTATTTCTATACGTGCGGTCCGCTGCCTATGCTTCGTGCTCTTTGCGAAAGGCTCGCGCAGCCGGGCGAACTCAGTCTTGAGTCGCGTATGGCATGCGGATTCGGAATCTGCATGTGTTGTGTGCTTGAAACCAGAAGCGGTCTGAAAGGCATATGCAAGGCAGGCCCTGTATTCCCTAAAGATGAACTGATATGGAAATGAGAGACACATCTGTAAGCCTGAGTGGTGTCAGGCTCGACAATCCTGTGATACCGGCGAGCGGATGCTTCGGTTTCGGATATGTGATGTCGGAATATTACGACCTTGACATTTTGGGGTCGATATCGATAAAAGGCACTACCCTCTCGCCGCGTGCGGGAAATCCTCTGCCGCGTGTGGCGGAATGTCCCGAAGGTCTGATAAACTCCGTTGGTCTGCAGAACCCCGGAGTGCACAAGGTTGTTTCAGAGGAGTTGCCGAAACTCCGCAAGGTTTTCCACAAACCTGTCGTTGCCAATATCAGTGGTTTTTCGATCGATGAATATGTAGAGGCTTGCCGCGTAATAGACGGTGCGGAGGAAGTCGGTATCATTGAGTTGAATGTCAGTTGTCCCAATGTGCATGGCGGAGGCATGAGTTTCGGCACTCAGCCTGAATCTGTGGCGGAGGTTGTGAAAGCTGTAAAAGAGGTTGTCACCAAGCCGCTGTATGTCAAACTCACACCGAATGTCACCGATATAGTGAAGATTGCCTGCGCGGCAGAGGATGCCGGAGCCGACGGTCTGTGTCTTATAAACACGTTGCTCGGCATGAGAATCGACACCAAGACACGCCGTCCGGTTGTCGCCAACAAAGTTGGCGGTTTTTCTGGGCCGGCGATTTTCCCCGTTGCCGTAAGAATGATCTGGCAGGTTGCCTCTGCGGTGAACATTCCTATTATCGGATGCGGAGGAGTATCGACAGCGGACAATGTGATAGAGATGATGATGGCGGGTGCCACGGCAGTGGAGGTAGGTTCTGCGAACCTTGTTAATCCATATGCATGCAAGGATATCATCGAAGCACTCCCCTCTCGCATGGAAAAGCTGGGAATAGCCTCACTTTTAGACATAATAGGAGCCGCGCTTCCGAGATAGGCATTTTTTTCAACGAATATTTAACGAAACATAACATAACACATGAACAGAGACGTTATCATAGCCTGCGATTTTCCGAACGCCGAAGAAACACTCGCTTTCCTCGACAAATTCAACGGCGAAAGCCGCAAGCCCTTTCTGAAAATCGGAATGGAGCTTTATTACGGAGCAGGCAACGAGATTGTGAAAGAGATCAAGTGCCGTGGCCACAAGATATTTCTTGACCTTAAATTACACGATATTCCAAACNCGGTTCGCAAGGCGATGAAGGTTCTTTCGGCACTGGATGTAGATA
>NZ_CAJMXD010000268.1:0-4079 GCF_905219685.1 Barnesiella sp. CU968 | reverse complement strand
AGATTAGTAGCCTTAGAGCTGTACTATTCGTCTTTTACAGATAAATCCGGAGCATCTTTCTTAACAATCAATTTCTTCTCATCCTTAATTGCTATAATGCGGTCTTGAATGAAAGTTAATTGCTTGTCAATAAGTATAAGTTGTTCCTCTAACTCTTTTCGCCTTTTAGCACGTTTTGTTTTGAGGAACTCCAACCACTCTCTTTTCTTTCGCTCCTCCTCTTCTCGACGAATCCTATCTATATACGATTCTTCTTGTTGTTGAGAAGATTCGCTCTCGTTTTGTTGATTCCCTAATAAAGAATTCCTCTGAGGATTCGGCGTAATATTTACAACACTCGAATCGCCTGTTGATGGCTCTTCAACTGGGCTATAGATGTCAGTCGGCTTATCAAAATCTCCTATAAGAGGGTATTCCGGTCGCTTATCCGGTTCTTCGGAAGGAGGATTTATAGGCACATCAGGACTTTTCAGAGCCTCTTCAGGCTCTGAAGCATCAGATGTGTCCCGCTTGAAAAATGAGACTATTTTTCTAAGAAATCCCATTACCTTCTATTCTTACGTTTAATTTTGTTCTTAAAAAATTTACGTTTCAGTTTGTTGCCTCTTCTATCCCGTGGTCTACGGTGTCTGCCATATTGAGATATAACTGAGCTATCTTTCTTCTCAGATGACGATTTGGGTTCTGTAGCCGGTTCCTCCGGAGTAATAGTTACCGAAGGTTGAGGAATTACTTTCTCATAAGGTATGTCATCATTGAATAAAACGGGATTATTTTCATCCAATTCTTTCGCAAGATCATTATATCGCTGTATTAGACGTTTTCTATTCTCAATCGCAGCCATCATTTCTTTTACCGCATATTCATAGTCTATGGCCGCCTTTGTATTGGTAGTCTTTACATCTTCAAGTGACTTTCTTTCCTTGTGAAATTTGTGTATCCGAGCCTTGTTTTGGTTTAGTTCTCCTAAAGTCGTACTAAGTTGCCACTCTGTGATATTCCTTATTGCAATATCTGCTTTAGTATCATCATATATTGCAGATATAGACATGTCGTCTTGGCTTCCTCGTTTACTCAGAATTGACAAATCGGAGGAAAGTACGTTTTCAACATTTTTCGGATCACTTTTATATGCGAGTTTAAGAACTTGTATATAAAAGTTTATTAGATTTTTATCTTCTCCAAAAGAATCATCGAGACCATCAGAACCTAAAAATACAGCAAATGGAAAATCTCCATCACCTTGAAAAGAGTACCTGATCTTTTCACTTGCATAAGAATCACATAATGATGTTGTCTTATTTAAGAAGCAAGCATCATCCCACATGATTGGTTCTTTGGGGCCTGTTTCTTGATGAAATGAGAAGCATTTTCCGTCTCCAATTTGAAATCCAAACCAATATGATGGGGTTTGGACATACCCAATAAGGGTACACCCATAAACCTTGGCAAGCCTATTTTTATCTGTCAAATCCCTGTGGTATTCTTCCGGAACCATTGACATCTCTTCGGCAGAAATTGGATTTTCTTTAGCGTGAGCTTCTATCTTTTCACGCCATTTGGCTATTATTGAATTTCCAAGTTGACGAAGTGCATCAATATGTTTTTTTGAAGGTTGACCACAACATTCTCCATTGATACCATATTGTGTAAGGGGAGCACCAACGAAAAAATCAGAAGGCATTTGTCTTACAAAAATGCGTATCAAGTCGGAACTCACTTCGCAAGCAAGTTCGGAACCAATATGACTCCTATAGTAACGCTCGCCTCCATGACCATCACTTACAAGAGCAATGGATAATTCTGGAGTTGATTCACTAAAGGAACAATCTTGGCAAACTTTATTGGATTTGATATGACTGGCGCCTTGGCAGGTTTTATTGAATCCTTTCATATTTAATCCCAATCATCGTAGGATGATGAATCTGGTGCAGCAGCTGTGCTCGCTCCGTCAATATTGTCAACGGCTTGATTAACATCCTTGATTACTTGGTCTTGTTTTGATGTGTCTCCAGCAGAACTGCTCTTGCTACCTATCTGAGAGGATGTAACTGCCACAATACGAATAATCTGTTTCAGTGCATCGATATTTTGAACCTTGATAACAGCTTCGCTGTTGCCCGTAAAACGTGCAAGTACGTCCAAGTCTGCATCATCACCTATTGCAATGGCAATACGTATTGCATTCTTGAACCAGTTATTTCCTTGTATCGTCTGTAGTCCGCCATCGAAATTATCTGTAGGACCACCATCAGAAAGGAGGATGATTGCTGGGGCATAGGAGCCGCTCGCCGATTTCATATACCCGGAGCGGGAAAGCTTGGAATTGAGTTCAAGGCAAGCCTCGCCGAGTGAAGTCAAACCGCCAGCCTGAACATCAATCCACTTGAAATCCTCTACAGATTTAGGCTCATTGTACAGCCACTTGGTTCCGTTTGAAAACTCCAGAGCGGCTACTTTGATTTCTGCATCCGGGTTGGAAGAAGATATATCTTCCAACATCGGCAGTACGTTTACAATGGCGTCATTTACAGCGCCAATTTTGTTTCCAGACATACTTCCTGATGTGTCAATCAAGAAGAACAGAGTCATGGTTCTGCGGGGTACGCTTACAGCGTAGTCAAGTAATGACATGCGGTATATTATTGTTAATGAGTTACTATTTCACAATTATATGTTTTGTCGAATGTAATCTTAATTCCGTTTTTAACGGGAGCACATTCGTTAGGCTGAACGATTTTCAGTTTGCCACTGGGAGTTTCGGCTGTCCAAGCATTGGGTGATATATTCTTGATGAGCATCATGGAGGGATCGTTAGGATTAAGCTCAATCCGACAATCAGGAATATTGTCGTTGTCGATATAGAGATCTGTCCCGGGTGTCAGTAGCAATTCTCTGTTTCCCATTTTCAGATGTGCATTGACACCGACATCCTTCCGACAGTTCATACACTTACCATCCTTTTCAACGAATGTCTCTTCCTTGCAGTGTGGACATACAACAAGACTGTCACGAAGACTGTTGATAAGTTTTTCCCAATTCTGTTCCAACATCCTTTCTTGTGGATTCTTCAGTTTCTCTTGACTGAACTCTCTTTGGAATGTTTCACGAAGTATTGCCGGGAAAGCAGGCCAACGGCGAATCACATTGTGATGAATGCCCTGCACTGGGAGATTGCTTTTGTCGTTTTCGTCATAAATGAAAAGGGCCTCACTACCATAGAATTTTTTCTCAAAGCTCTCTGTCATGCACGGACAGCCTACGACCTTGGCTCCCTCAAAGGGATGGTTGGCATAGAAGAGCATAAAAAGTATAACTGACAATGAAAACCGATCGCTATACTTGTCAGGGATAGAACCTGCAACGATTTCAGGTGCCATATATCTGGCTTTCCCCATTATACCGGACTTTTCTCCATGAGGCATAACATTGTCATTATCGCAGATAAGGACATCGCCGTTATTAGGATTTATAAAGAAGTTGCCATCGTTCAAATCTTGATAACTATAACCAAAACGATGCAGGAGCATAAAGCCATTACAAATCTTCATGGCAGCTGCTAACATCGCTGAATATGACTTGAACGACTTCTTTGCAAGAAGATAATTGCCAAATTCATAATAGCCTTGTGGACGCAACTTCATGACATAGCCATAGCTGCCTTTCTGACGTTCAGTAAGGTATTCGGGCCATAGAAATGCGTCAGATGGCGCACCCTGTATAACATTGTTCTGGAGATTTTTGTAAAAACTCTTATCTGGAGGATTTATGTACCATTTAAGAGCTTTCTCTTCTCCATTGAGTTTCACGAGATAGACTATTCCTTGTCCACCTCGTCCCAGTTCTTTAACAATAGTGACGTATCCACCATTGGTTAAACTGATTTTATCGCCTGTCTTTAGTTCTGTCATAAGCGGTTATGCTGTTATTCCTAATCCATATCCTATATAGGCCATGGCTTCGGCTACTTCGTGTTCTGGATATTGATGTATTGATATAAATTTCTTCACTAGTGTCTCTTAAAAAGTGTTAATCAAATTCGAGGTCAAGAGTTGGATGGCAATTTGCTATTTGTGCTG
>NZ_CAJMXD010000267.1:0-4080 GCF_905219685.1 Barnesiella sp. CU968 | reverse complement strand
GTATAATAGGTTATTATGTGCTTACAAAGATAGTTGACGGGAAGCCGCTTTATGATCCGGCTTCCGCTTCGGATGCAAAATATTATGCCGCTGTCGCGACTGCCTTCGATCAGTTCCGTCCCAATGACCCTCATGCGGGAATGTTGCGTGATGTCAGCCTTCAGGCATTGCGCCGCCGCAATGCCGGGCAAGGGAAGACACGAGTGGTTGAGGCGGAGGAGATAACGATGATCGACATCGATCTGCCCAATGAGAACGGCAAAAATGTGAAGCTTTCAGACGTCGCGGGTAAAGGGAAAAAGACGGTTTTGATTTTCAGTATGATGAACCAGCCTGAATCTCCTGCCCTGAATATCGCGCTTTCCGAATTGTTTGACAGTTTCGGCGGTAATGTGGCTTTCTATCATGTTTCTTTTGACGCAGACCAGTATGCCTGGAGGGATGCGGCACGCAATCTTCGCTGGACCACAGTTATAGATCCGGCGGGAATGACTTCCGACGCGCTCCGTTCTTATAATGTCGGTTCCATGCCAGTTTTCTTCATATATACGGCAGACGGTCAGCTTGCAGACCGCGCGCAGAGTGTGGCTGAACTCCGTGAGAAACTTTAAACGGAGTTCGCGACAACTTCTTATAATTACTGAAGATATGGACTGGAAAGATATGCTGTCTCACCTTAGAGACGAATTGCCTCAGGCGGAGGAGTCTGCGGAGGAGACGGCTGATGAGATTCGTGCGGAAAAACAGGGACTGAAGAAGGAAACAATCCGCATAGTCGTGGAGAAAAAAGGTCGCAAGGGTAAGACCGCCACGATAGCGGAGGGTTTTACTTGTGATGACGATGAGCTGGGGGAGGTGGCGTCAAAAGCCAAACGGCATCTTGGTGTCGGCGGAAGCGCGAGGGGCGGTGAAATTCTGATGCAGGGTGAATGCCGTGATCGACTTGCCGCATTTCTACGCACGCTCGGTTATGCCGTAAAATAACTCATGGCAAAAGAAACAGAGCATTGATTATATAAACGACTTATGACAAACGACAAACCGCGGCTCTTGCGGACCACGGTTTGCGAGAAAGGCTCCGACTCTCGTAGGAGCCTTTCCTCTTCGATTAAGGTCAAAATAATAATCAATTACCCTGTTGCTTGCATGCTTATAATGATTCTGTCATTATCTGTGTAAAACGTAAGTCGTTGGAAACCTACCGGGGAACATTAGTCCCCGATGCAAAATTACATAAGACTATTTTCTTTGCAAAATTTTTCATATTGTTATAAAACATACTTTTACAATCAGATATGCGGCAATCGACTGAATCGCTTCCGGATTCTGTCCGGATTCAGTTTGTCAATTATTTTTCTTCAACCCGATAAAATTCGTTATATTTGTGATTGTATTCGAATGACAAGCGGACGGAATCGGTTCCTTTGCTTGGAATGACATTACTGCATATAATAACATTAATGCACAGATGCTGAATTTAGATAAGTTTATTGCCGAATGTGTGACGGAGCGTCCACGTTCGATGTTTATTGACGATATTGATGCCAACCGTGACGTGCTTTCGCGTGAGATATGCGGAAAGAGAGTGCTTGTGATCGGTGGCGCCGGTTCGATCGGTTCCTCTTTTATAAGAGCGTTGCTTCCTTTCATGCCGTCGAGGCTTGTTGTGGTGGATCTTAACGAGAACGGACTTGCGGAACTGACGCGAGACCTGCGTTCTACCGAAGGGATGTATGTGCCCGGCGATTTTGTCACATATACCATGGATTTCGATTCAAAGGTATTCCGTAGGATATTCCGTGAGGAAGGAGGGTTCGATATTGTCGCCAATTTCTCGGCGCATAAGCACGTGCGTTCGGAAAAAGACAGAAATTCGGTGCAGGCATTGCTTGAGAACAATGTGGTGAAGGCTGCGGGATTACTTGAGCTTCTCGCATCGAATCCTCCGCGACATTTCTTCTGTGTCTCAACCGACAAGGCTGCTAACCCTGTCAATATCATGGGTGCGAGCAAGCGGATAATGGAGGATCTGATCATGGCATATGCCGACAGATTCAAGGTTACTACAGCGCGTTTTGCGAATGTCGCTTTCTCTAACGGCTCTTTGCCCGCCGGTTTTGTGGAGAGAGTGATGAAAAGGCAGCCGATAGCGGCGCCGGAGGATGTGTTGCGTTATTTTGTTTCACCTGAGGAGAGCGGACAGATCTGTCTGCTTGCATGCGTTCTCGGAAGAAACGGAGAGGTTTTTTTTCCGAAACTCGGCGAGGAAAAAATGATGCGGTTCTCGACAATCGCCGACCGTTTCCTGCGCTGTCTCGGTTATGAGCCGAGGAGATGCGGATCTGATGAGGAGGCAAAGCGTTTTGCCGCAACGATGCCGGAAGATACCAGGGAATGGCCAGTGGTATATTTCCGCAGCGATACAACCGGAGAAAAAGATTTCGAGGAGTTTTTTGTCGAGGGAGAATCCGTGGACATGGCTCGTTTCGCCGCGCTCGGTGTGATTTGCGAGTCTTGCAGACGCAGTGCGGACGAGGTGAGAGAGTTTATCGGCGAGCTGGAGGGAATTTTCGACAACCCCGGATTCACAAAAGAGGATATTGTAAAGGTACTAAAAGATTTTCTCCCTAATTTCGAACATGAAGAGAAAGGGAAGAATCTTGACCAGAAAATGTAGAATATTGTTATGAAGAAAGCTAATTATCTGATAACCATATGTGCCCGGGGCGGTTCAAAAGGTATTCCCGGAAAGAATATCAAGGAGATAGGGGGTAAGCCTCTGCTTGTTTACACTGCGGAAGCGGCTCTTGAGTATGTGCGGAAGCATCCGGCGGATATTGTGTTGTCAACAGACTCTGAGGATATCAGAAGGGTTGGTGCCGAAGCTGGTGTGCCGACAGATTACGAGAGACCGGATTTTCTTGCCGATGATGTCTGCGGAAAACCGGAGGCAATCAAGGATGTCATGCTCTATGCAGAGAAACATTACGGCAAGAGATATGATTATGTGATTGACCTTGATGTCACTTCCCCGATACGTACGCTTGAAGACATAGAGAAGTGTGTGGAGATGATTGCCGCCAACGATGATGCGCTTACAATCTTTTCAGTGAGTCCGTGCGGCAGAAATCCTTATTTCAATCAGGTGGAGGAGAGTGAAGACGGTTATTGCCATGTGGTGATAGACGGTAAATTCACAACCCGTCAGGGCTCTCCGAAGGTTTATGACATCAATGGCTCGATATACGTCTATCGCCGTGAGGCTCTTGATTGCGAGAATCCCCGTGCGGTCACACCGCGTTCTATCATTTATGTGATGGATCACATTTGTTTTGACCTTGACGAGCCGCTTGATTATGAATATCTCGCCTATCTCGTTGAAAGCGGGCGCCTAAAACAGCTTCTTAAGAAGTAAGAAGTCGTGTTACGGATTATAGAGGTCTTTGTTGCGGTAATCGAGTATTTCAGTTGCCGCGCGAAGAGCCTCTTTTGCTTTGCCTGAGGGATTGATTTCGATGGCGGCGAGGTAGTCGTTTATGGCGAGTGATCGTTTGCCGGCACCCCAGTGTCTCATTCCGCGTGCTGTGAGTGCCTCATCGTCGTCGGGGTTGTCTGCTATGTATTGTGTCAGTGTCTCCACCGCTGTTTCATAAGATGCGGTGCGGAGTTCTTTTTTTAACTGGTCGAGTGTCATGTCTGCTTTTATTGAGTATTGTCACAATGTTATACGTGATGAAGCGACAGGCGACTGCATGAATAGGGTTGCGAGTGAGTCGAATTTATCGGGGCTCTCTGTTGTCAGAAACTCAACTGAGCCCTCTTTTGTGCATTCCCTTTCCATTGCCGGGTGTCTGCGAAGGTAGTCGGCGAGACTTTCCGCCACGAGTTCTCCCTGCGGAAGTATTCTGACATTCTGCGGTGTGTACTGTCTGATTTTGTCAAGTAGCAGCGGATAGTGCGTGCAACCGAGTATCAGCGTGTCTATGTCCGGGTCGGCAGCCATGCATTCATCCACATATTTTTTGACAAAGTAGTCGGCTCCCGGTCCGTCGGCTACTCCTGTCTCGACGAGTGGAACCC
>NZ_CAJMXD010000266.1:0-4133 GCF_905219685.1 Barnesiella sp. CU968 | reverse complement strand
CTTTATGGCTTGTGAAAGGAGATTAACCTTTCTTCTCCTGCTGCTGCATCTGCTCTTTGAGAGCCTGAAGCGCGCCGAGATCACCGAGTGTGGTTTTCTCGATTGCGGGAGCTGCAGCAGTCTCAGCTGCCTTGGGAGCCTTGCGTGCTGCGGGTTTCTCGCGGCGTTCCGGCTTGTTGGCATCTTCTGCGATGCGGCTGTGGCTGAGGATGATACGTTTGCTGTCTTTGTTGAACTCGATTACCTTGAAGTCAAGTTTCTCGTTGAGTTTAGCTTGTGTGCCATCCTCTTTTACGAGATGCTTGGGAGTTGCGAATCCTTCAACACCGTGGGGGAGTGAGATAACCGCACCCTTGTCCATAACCTCGGTGATTGTTCCTTCGTGGATAGAGCCCACAGTGTATACTGTCTCGAATACATCCCAGGGATTCTCTTCGAGCTGCTTGTGACCGAGAGAAAGACGACGGTTGTCTTTGTCGATCTCAAGAACCTGCACCTCGATGTCATTGCCGACCTGAGTGAACACTGAGGGGTGTTTGATTTTCTTGGCCCAGGAGAGGTCGGAGATGTGGATAAGACCGTCAACGCCCTCTTCGATTTCAACGAATACACCGAAGTTGGTGAAGTTGCGGACTTTTGCTGTGTGGCGGCTGCCGATTGCATATTTCTCTTCGATGTTCTCCCAGGGATCGTTCTTAAGCTGTTTGAGACCGAGGCTCATCTTACGCTCGTCGCGGTCGAGAGTGAGGACAACAGCTTCGATCTCGTCACCAACCTTGAGGAAGTCCTGAGCGCTGCGGAGGTGCTGGCTCCAGCTCATCTCGCTTACGTGAACAAGACCCTCTACGCCCGGCTGCACCTCAACGAATGCACCGTAGTCAGCCATAACGACAACCTTGCCGTGAACGTGGTCGCCAACTTTGAGATTGGCATCAAGATTATCCCAGGGATGGGGCATAAGCTGCTTGAGACCGAGAGCTATGCGTTTTTTCTCATCATCGAAATCGATGATAACGACTTTGATGTCCTGATCAAGCTCAACGACTTCGCGGGGATCGGATACGCGGCCCCAGCTGAGGTCTGTGATGTGAACGAGACCGTCAACACCACCGAGGTCAACGAATACTCCGTAGGGTGTGATGTTCTTGACTTTGCCCTCGAGCACCTGACCTTTCTCCAGTTTGGAGATGATTTCTTTCTTCTGCTGTTCGAGCTCTGCCTCGATGAGTGCCTTGTGGCTCACAACAACATTCTTGTATTCCTGGTTGATCTTGACAACCTTGAATTCCATGGTCTTGTCAACGAATACATCGTAGTCGCGGATCGGGCGAACATCGATCTGAGAACCGGGAAGGAACGCCTCGATTCCGAATACGTCAACGATCATACCGCCCTTGGTGCGGCTCTTGACATAACCCTTGATGATTTCATCTTTCTCAAGAGCCTCGTTGACGCGATCCCAGCTGCGTGTCTGGCAAGCTTTCTTGTGGGAAAGACGGAGCTGACCGTTTTTGTCTTCAAGGGTCTCGATGTAAACTTCCACTTCGTCGCCTACCTTGAGGTCGGGATTGTAGCGGAATTCGCTAACGGGGATGATGGCGTCTGATTTCATGCCTATGTCAACGCGAACCTCGCGTTTTGAGATAGACTTCACTGTGCCGGTCACTACCTCGTTTTCTTTAGCTGTCTTAAGAGACTCGTCATAAGTATTGGTAAGTTCCTGACGGTTCTTCGAACCAGCTGTCTCGCCATTCTCGTATGCTTCCCAGTCGAAGTCTTCGATGGCGGTCTGTACTTTTGTTTCAGCCATTATAAATGAACTGTGGTGTTTTGTTTGTGCGTCTTTCCAAGAACGGGGAATCATGTGTATGAATTCTCCGGGGGCAGGACGCAAAAAATGGTTAATAAATAAAAATGTATATATCTCAGTTGCTTACGCGTGTGCGCATAAGCTCTGCAAAGTTAGTGTTTTTTTTGTTTACGACAAAATTTTCTCCAAAGATTCCTTAGAAACTGTTTAAATTTAATTCGAAATTATTTGTATGATGAATCTTGCGGCTTCCCGGATGTCTTTTATGGCTGTTTTCTTGGGGTATCCTCGGTCTCACAGCCCGCGATGCTCCTTCACCTCAAGAAGAAACCAGCTCCAAGCCTACGTCCCCAAATTCACTTTGCTTTTTAAACAAGCTCTTAATGGCTTGGGTCATAAACCTGTTTAAACATAGACTCTCTTCCCAAAACGAAACCCTAAAAACGGAACCCTAATATCCCAATCTCTGAAAACTGAAAAACACCGGTCGTTATCTCTGAAAACCCAAAACCGAAAACCGAAAACTACACACCATATACCACCGGCAATCCGAAGAGTCCTGTTTTGATAGTCAATGGGATTGAGGAGCCGCTGCGGGTCCGGTTGTAACGGGATGAAGAGACGGAGACTGTCTTCTCTTTGCCATTTTCAAATTTCAAGTCGAAATAATATACCTTGTAAGGATTCCCTTGGCGGTAGGAGCGACGTGACACACGCTGGCGGTGGTGTCGTATCTTGGTGAATTTTTTATCCACTAAAACATTTTCGGTATGTGTCGTGGATTCTTTTGCATAAGTGTAATTGAAAAAATAGATAGCGAATAGGAAGATGCCGCATGAAAGGGCAAGGTGACAGATATAGTTGAATACAAATGACTTTGAATCTGTTAGCCTACGCCATAACCGCCACATGGTCAATCCTGAAATTCCGGCAAGAAGAAATGAAATTGCAGCCGGTATCCACCATGTCACGATCGTTTTGTCGTGTAGATACATGGCTCCTCCATATGTTGCGATGCCAAGGAATATCAATATTCCCGCTATCACTGCTCTGCTAAAATTTTTTGCTGAAAATTTGCTCATTTTTTTAAGTTGATTTAATTTTGTAAAAGAAATTTAAGCAAAATTATATAATTTTCCAATTATGAAAAAATCAGCGATAAATTTGTTTTTAGCATCTCTCATGCTATTTTGCGCCATGCCAGCCATGGCTCAGTTCAATCTTAAGAAAGCTGTGAGCGCCGGCGCGAAAGCGGTTCAGGCAGCCACTCTTACCGATGCCCAGATGGCGGCATATGTAAAGGAGTCTGTTGACTGGATGGACAAGCACAATCCTGTTTTGCCGGAAGACAATCCCTACACTCAGCGTCTTCGCAAGCTTACCGAAGGTATAACCGATGCTGATGGAATTCCATTGAACTTCAAGGTATATCATGTCATCGACATCAACGCGTTTGCCTGCCCCGACGGCAGCGTCCGCGTATTCTCTTCTCTCATGGATATCATGAGCGATGACGAGCTTATGGGTATCATCGGTCATGAGATCGGTCATGTTATGAAGCGTCATTCAAAGAATGCGTTCCGTCAGTCTCTTCTCACCGGTGCGCTGAAAGATGCGGCGGGTGCAGCCAACAATACCGTGGCGGCTCTGACAGATTCTCAGCTCGGTGCGCTCGGCGAGTCGCTTATCGGCGCCAAGTTCTCTCAGAAACAGGAGCGTGAGGCAGACAACTGCGGTTATGACTTCCTCGTTTCCAAAGGCCGCAATCCGTGGGGTATGGTGATGGCGTTCGAGAAGTTCCGGAAGATGGAGCAGGACGGCGGTGTCAAGATGAGCTATATGGACAAGATGTTTTCATCGCATCCCGAAACAGAGGCGCGTATCAAGGCAATGACAAAGCGTTGCGAGAAAGATGGAATCCAGCGTCCTGCGGAGTGAGACATTCCGGACATGACAGACAGAAAGAGCTGACCTTGGTCAGCCGGACTGATAAATATTGAAAGGCTGCAATCCCGCGGGATTGCAGCCTTTCTGTCTGTTTGACAGGAGAAGGTTATCTTCCTGACATCTGCATGGAGATAGTTATTGCCTTGGCGAAGAGTTCCTGCAACTTCTTTTTGTTGGCATCATCAAGGTCTTTAGCCGAAGAGAGGTTCTTCATGAAAGTCTCGGAGTAAGGATAGTTCTTGTCCATCTGAGTTTCGAAATCTTTCAGTTTCTCCTTGTCATCGCCGATTTCCTTGAGTTTGTTTTCAGCCGATGTCATAGCATCTGTAAGGTAATCGAGCATGACGGAATAATCCTCCTGGGAGAGTTGTTCCCC
>NZ_CAJMXD010000265.1:0-4139 GCF_905219685.1 Barnesiella sp. CU968 | reverse complement strand
AAACAGCACCCCGAGAGTCGAAACCACCACTTCTTTAGCGGCAGAACCGGCAATAAGAGAAACACAGGATTTCCAGCCAAGCTCCATAGGACGTACAACCGGTTCTACGAACTGTCCGATTTTCCCAAGAATAGAATTGCTTTGCTGGTATTCTGTAAGCATGGATTTTTCTATCTGACTTTGAGACATGCCTTCGGTCTGATCCGCCGGCATTTCCGCCAATGTCGCAGCGACGTATTCTTTCGGTAAATCTTCTGTCTCGTAATGAGGGAAATATGATAATGCCCAGATTATAATAGAGGCGACAAGAATGAGTCCTCCCATTTTTCTGAGATATTGCTCGGCTTTTGACCACATGTTGCGTATTGTTGCCTTCATGGTCGGCATCCGGTATGGAGGAAGTTCCATTACAAAAGGAGTCTCATCTGCCTTGAACCAGAATTTACGCATGAGCTTGGCTGTAAGCACGGCTATGGCGATTCCAAGTGTGTAAAGTGATACAAATACCCATGCCCCGTAATCAGGAAAGAAAGCTCCTACCAGAAGCACATATATAGGTATTCTTGCCGAACAACTGATAAACGGATTTATAAGTATTGTTATGAGTCTGCTTGATTTGCTTTCTATTATTCTGGTTGACATTATTGCCGGCACGTTACAGCCGAAGCCCATAACGAGAGGAATGAATGATTTGCCGTGCAGTCCCATTCGGTGCATTAGCTTGTCCATTATGAAAGCTACCCTCGCCATGTAACCGGAATCTTCCATGAATGATATGAATGCATAGAGAATCAGGATGTTCGGAAGGAAGACAATGACACCTCCGACACCACCTATGATTCCATCAAGCAGCAGATCCTTGAAGGGACCGTCTGCCATTGTTTTCGATACCAACCCTGAAATCCATGCCACAAGCCTTTCAATCCATTCCATAGGATATGATCCAATCTGAAAAGTTGCCCAGAACATGAGCCACATGACTATCAGGAACAAAGGGAATCCGAAAAGTTTATTCGTTACGAAGGCATCAATGATTTTTGTGGATTTTTCTTCTTTTGCCACAGAACCTTCCATGTTCTCTTTTAACGCGCCCTGGATAAATCCGTATTTTTCCGCAGCAATCGCCGAAGAGACATCTTCATGCAGTTCTTTATGGATTCGTTCGTTTTCGTCATCACGAATCTGTTTCCAGATTTCATAATTCGGGTTGTGTTTGAGAATATCTTCTATTTCGGGATCTTTTTCAAGAAATTTTATGGCGAGAAACCTTGGTGAGAACTGATGTGCGACCGAAAGGTCGTTTTTAAATTCATCTTTGAGTTTATTGACCGCAGACTCGATCTCCGGATTCATTTTGACATGTATGTGGCGTGTATCAGGATTTTTCATTTCATACACTTCAATTACAGTGTCAAGGAGATTGTCAACGCCATAGCCTGTTGCCGCGATTGTGGGCACAACCGGTACGCCGAGCATTTTGCCGAGGTTTGAATAATCGAGGCTTACACCGCTCCTTTTCAGTTCGTCGAACATGTTAAGGTCGATTACCATTGAACGGTTCATGTCAATGAGTCCGGTTGTAAGATAAAGGTTGCGCTCGAGATTTGATGCGACAACCACGTTGATAATTACATCAGGTGTCTCTTCTCGCAAATACCGCATCACATAAAGTTCTTCCGGAGAATAGGCTGAAAGGGAATAGGTTCCGGGAAGATCCACGATATTCATCCGGTATCCTTTATGTTTCAGCGTTCCGGCTTTGGCACCTACGGTCACGCCTGCATAATTTCCAACGTGCTCATGTGCGCCCGACACTCTGTTGAACAGAGATGTCTTGCCACAGTTCGGGTTGCCAATAAGAGCGACATTTATGATTTTATCCTTGCGCAGCTCTCTGGATGCTTCCTTGTCGTGTTCTTCTGTCAGTGCGTCTGCTGAAACGTGGGATGCCTCCCAGTTTTCAAGCAGGTCTACTTCTATGAGGTCTGCCTCCGCCCTGCGGAGAGATACCTCATAATCCATGAGTGCATATTTGACAGGATCATGGAGTGGAGCATTCAACACCACTCTTACTTCACGGCATCTGACGAATCCCATTTCCATCACCCGCTTCCTGAATGCGCCGTGACCTAATATTTTAGTTATGACTCCGGTTTCTCCCGGTTTTAATTCCGATAATCTCATTTCGAATGCAAAATTAACGTTTAATCGTTAAAAACAGTCATATGGTAGTGTATATTTTGTAAAAATACCTACTTTTAAGTACTGACCGTATCCGTTTATAATGGACTCCAAGACCTTGTTAAAACCTGAAAATGCCGCATCGGGTTTGTTCCGGTGCGGCATTTTGTTTAGGAAACAATAATATCTCGGTTTATTTATCGGTTGCAGGTTGTTTCAGATATTTGTCGAGGAAGCGGAAGAATGTGCGTTGCCAAAGAATAGCATTCTGAGGTTTGAGCACCCAGTGGTTTTCATCAGGGAAAACGAGCATTTCCGCTTCAAGACCATGCATCTTGGCGGCGTTGAATGCCTGCATGCCTTGAGATGCGAGAATCCGGTAGTCAAGTTCGCCTACAGTGATAAGCATCGGTGCCGTCCAGTTGTTTACGAAACGATGTGGTGAATTTGCATATGTGCGCTGGGCTGTAGCGTTGTCTTTATCCCAGAATGGACCACCGAGGTCGAAATCCGCGAACCACATTTCTTCTGTTTCAAGATACTGCGCTTCAACGTTGAATATTCCGGCATGAGCCACAAGTGCGGCGTAGCGTCCGTCGTTATGACCGGCGAGCCAATAAACAGAGAAACCGCCATAGCTTGCACCGATAGCGCCGACATGCTCTGCGTCTACATAAGGACGAGATTTGATGTAATCGGTCGCGGCATAGTAGTCCTGCATGTTCTGACCGCCGTAATCACCGGAGATCTGACGGTTCCATGCAGTTCCGAATCCCGGAACTCCGTGGCGGTTGGGTGCGATTATGACGTATCCGTGCGCTGCCATTATCATGAAGTTCCAGCGATAGCTCCAGAACTGACTTACAGCCTGCTGTGGTCCGCCCTGACAATAAAGGATAGCCGGGTATTTCTTGTTCGGGTCAAAATCGGGAGGAAGAATTTCCCAGCAAGTCATCTGTCCGCCGTCGGTCGTAGGAACAGTAACTTTCTTTACGTCTCCGAGTTTGAGCTGCCCGAGTAATTCCTTGTTTACGGATGTAAGCTGTTTTGCTTCGTTATCACCTTTCTTGACAAGGAAAATTTCGTTGGGTTCTCTCATTGAATGTCTCATTGCCACCGCTGCGTTGTCAGCTACGGGAGATACTCCGACATAATCGTATTGTCCGTTTGCGACAGTGTCTATGGCGCAAGTCTTTACATCAATGGTGAATACGGGAGAAACACCCTGATAGTATCCTGTGAACCAGATTGAGGCTCCGTCTTTTGCCCAGGCTATCTGTTCGGGCCAGTAATCCCAGTTCTCGGTCAGATCTCGTGTCTCACGGCTTTTGATATCCATCACCATAAGGCGTTTTTTATCACTCTCATATTTTGCGGTTGGCATCGATAGCCATGCGAGAGTGTTGCCGTCGGGTGAGAATGCCGGGTCTGTGTCATATCCCGGGAAGCCTTCGCCTGTGAGCTGTTCTGTCTTCCCTGATTCTATGTCATACAGATAAATGTTTGAATCTGTGGAGAAGACATATTCGGAACCTTTGTATTTGCGGCTCACATATACAAGTTTCGAACCATCCGGACTCCATGCGAAAGATTCCGCGCCACCGAACGGGCGCATCGGGCATTCAAAAGGTTCGTCAGCCATTATGTCTTTTGCGTTTTTAACCTCACCGTCAAAATCGGCAACAAACGGATGAGGGATCTTTGTCACCCATTCGTCCCAATGTTTGTAGCCGAGGTCATCGATTACCCGACCGGTCGTCTTTGGGAGATCTTTGAAAAGTTCTTCATCGTTTTTGTTGAAATCATCTATTGCAGAAGCGAACACGACGCGTTTGCCATCAGGGCTAATCCTGAAGCACTCTATGCCGTTCTTTTCATCAGACAGGCGTTTCTCCCCAGATCCGTCTGCATTGATGCTGAAGATCTGAGTTGTCTCGGTTTCTTTGTCATAACGGAGG
>NZ_CAJMXD010000264.1:0-4145 GCF_905219685.1 Barnesiella sp. CU968 | reverse complement strand
ATTACAACTTTAAAAGAGGCGGCCTTCGAGCCAACCGCAGACGTTAGAAAATTTACAGCATCATTGCTTACTCCTACCGTAAGATCGAAAACGGCAAGAAGAAACAATAACACGACTATTCCCAGAAAGAAAATTTCCATAATACTGTGGATTGAATGACAGTTTCTTACAGACCGGTCAGATTACAGAATATGTTATCCGCACCTTCCGGTTCAATTATTTAACAATTAATACATTGCAAAATTCGGTGATAATTATTAAATGTTGATGTATTTTTTGTTAACTTTTTATTAAGAAAATGCCTGACAAAATCGTCTGCGTCCAAATCCTCATACAGTCTGCGGAGACTCAGGCAGTTGCTGATGTTTTTCGTCCGGTTATGGATATTTAAGGTTAAAGCGGAACGTAAGACCTTTGTTGCTCTCTGCCTTTATTTTGCCGCCATGAATGGCGACCGCGTTGCGCACTATTGCGAGACCGAGACCTGTGCCTCCGGACTCCCGTGATCTACCCTTGTCAATTCTATAAAACCTTTCGAAGATATAAGGAAGATGTTCCTGAGGAATACCACAACCGTTATCCGATACTATAAAATTGCATTCATTATCACATTTGACAACAATTGTATCGCCTCCGCTGTAGGCAATCGCATTATCTATAAGATTCTTAAAAACAGATTCCAGCAGACTGCAGTTCCCGATAACTGTAATATCAGGGACATCAACCACAATCTTCATATCGGTCCTCAGCCGCATGTCCCTTACAACATTATCAATAAGCGGCTTCAGCCTGACTGCCGATTTCCTGATCACTCCGATGCCTTCATCCATTCTCGTTATCTCTGATATATCTTTCAATAAATTATCGAGTCTGGTTGCATTTGAATATAAACGATCCATAAAATCCCGTTTCATAGATTCATCCATCTCCGGATGCTCTCTGAGAAGTTCAAGTGAAACAAGAATTGAGGCTACAGGAGTCTTCAATTCATGATTTATATTATTTGTAAGCTGTTTTTTAAGTCGTATCTTATCCTGTTCCTGTCGTAGAGCCTCTCGATAACCTTCGTCTCTCTGAACATATAGTCTCACTATATGGCTCGCAATGCTGCCGAGTTCGTCTTTCGGGAAAGCCTCATCCTCATAAATTTCTTCTCCTTTCTCGGCTTTCCCTGCAAATACATTAAGGCGCTTTATACTTGTAGAAATCTTGCGTGTGGCAAAATAGGCAAAGAAACTCATAAACAGCGTGAGTATAATCATGAACCATATCAGGCGGCTGTCAATCTTTAAAAATTCCCGGAGGCTGTGAGTGTAAGGGGCTGCGGAACGCACTACAACCCCGTCATCCCCCATCTGCGCTGAATAGAAATAGCTGACATCATCGCTTTGAGAATGACGTTCGGAGGAATGTCCGTGCCCTTTCATCCGCGCTTCCAGAACCTCCGGCCGGTTATTATGATCTGTCGTCGGGAAAGGTGTCTTGTCATTATTGTCATAAATTACCTTTCCATCACGTGCTATCAACGTAAGTCTGATATCATTGACCGGACTTGTCACATGGGATGCCGCTGAATCGGCAGTCAACCCGCATCTTAAGTCTTCAATTATTCCGGAATTGAATGTCTGCAGCTGCGAGTCCAGAAGAATAGTCTTGAATTCTTTCTCTCGCTGATACTGGAAAACAACGAATGTCCCTACAAGAACCCAGCATATCATGAGAACCATGACAAAGATTCTCGTATGAAACCCGATATTAATCCTGCCATCCATACCCATATCCAGATCTTGACACTATATTGCGCCCATATGGAGATATTTTACTCCTCAACCTTGTAACATGTACATCTACAGACCGGTCTGTAACGATTGTCTTTTCCGGCCATATTCTGTCCAACAGTTCTTCCCGCGAAAAAATCCGTCCTTTGTTTTCAAGCATGAGAGCCAATATCTCGAACTCTTTACGCGGCAATCGTACTTCTTTGTTGTCTACAGTACAAACAAGCGTATCTCTGTCACATTTTACACCGTTACAAGACCCCTTGATACCCGTACGTCTCAAAACAGCTTCAATTCTTGCCTTGACATTTCTAAGTGAATAGGGTTTCGCGATATAGTCGTCCGCCCCTATATCAAGACCCGTAATCATATCATCTTCCGAGTCTTTTGCTGTCAGAAAAATAATCGGGACATCTGCCGTCTCTTGCCTGCTACGTATTATCTTCGCAAAATCAATACCGTTCATTCCATCCATCATTATGTCAAGAAGAATCAGATCAAAGTCGCTCAAATCCATTGCCATGGCACTTTCGGCATCATGACATGCACACACATCATATCCTTCAAGTTCGAGGTAAACCTTCAACCCCTCTCTTAAAGCTTCTTCATCATCTATAACCAATATTCTGCGCTTCATATAATTCATAACGCAAAATAGTGCAAAATATATTATATTTTCGCTAATTTTGCAGACAACAAAATTATTTTAAAATTACTTTGACATGAAATACAGTTATAACACCAATGGCACATGTTCCCGTGTAATTGACTTCGAAGTAGAGAACGGCATTCTGAAGAATGTAAGATTCACAGGAGGATGTCACGGTAATCTGCAAGGCATCGCGGCTCTCGTGGAAGGTCTTGAGATAGAAGACGTGATACAAAAGCTCGAAGGAATCAGATGCCGTGAGAAACCGACCTCCTGCCCCGATCAGCTGGCAAATGCTTTAAAAGAAATTATCTGACAGCCACAATGTCATTTACCACCACATTTTTCTCAATCCACTGAACTCTCACACCTGTTCAGTCCCTTAACTCTATTACTTTCACAGTGGTAGATTCCCCGGAGTCAGAAACTACTTTTTCTCCGTCCCCCTGATGCACCTCCTGTACAAAGATATCAAGTTCACCCCTTTTGTTCCAGCGGTTTATATCAAAAGTCGGTTCCCAGGCATCAACGGAATAATCGGTCAGATCCATTATGCGCCAGCCTGATTCTCCGAGTGACTCCGTGAATGCTACCGACACACGGCTGCATCTTTCCGAATCACGGAATATATAATATGCTCTCTTTCCGTCTGATGCTATCCGGGGTCGGGAAACAGGTATCATTTTTGTTCCTCCCCCTGAGAGTGAGAAAGGTGTTTTTCGGTCTCCGACTTTCGACATCTTCCACTCCTCGCCGTTGTGCCACACGAGACGATACTGAGGAATGGAATCATTTTCATCTCTCCAATATGTAGCGATATATGGTCGACCGGAGGAATCTGCAGTCATCGAAGTCTGATTGATAAGTTCGGAATTCTGAGGCACGCTCCATGCCTTTTCTGCATCGCGTATTGTGATGGGCAATTCATACCGGGTGCCCTCAGTTCGCTGCCATGTTTCCCCTCCGTCATGAGATACGGCATAACACAAGTCATGATTGGTCTCCACAAGCCAGGTCTCCCGCCATACCCACGACAGATAAATAACACCGGCTTTGTCCACATACATCTGCCAATAGGCATTGCGCTCCCCTTCACCGTCTATCAATATGTCATGCACGCGATTCCATGTCCCGGATGACACGTCATACCTGTTCAATACCAGATTTCCTCTACCCGAGGCTCCCGAACGATATGCGAAAAGCATATCACCCGAGGGAAGACTGTAGAACTCGGGATATGTCACATCCTCTTCATCTTTGCCTGTCATGCCGCGAAGCCCGGAGAACTGCAGCGACCCCGGAGCTACGGAACGCGCATATTTCAGCGGATGTCCGTGATGGTCAAATGAGAGATGCAGATAACCCTTGCCGTCAAGTCCGATTGATATAACGTTATGACCGTCCGTCACATTACCCTTGTATCCGGTACGTGCGACAGTCCACTTCTCCGATTCAAGTCGTCGCTTGCCGACCATCACGTAACCTTCCGGATCATAATATGATATATACTGCACACTGTCATTACTGATGAGAGAAGCGCCTCTGAACACAGCAGCATTGACAGACGTCTTGCAATACCCTTCCCCTACCGGCAACTCTTTTGCGTGGCTGTCATTTCCGCCAAACAATAACCCTAAAACAGTCAGAACAATCGGATTCATGCCGCAAAGATAATAATTCTGACAAATTCTCCCAAGAACAAGAGCTTGTTTAAAAGC
>NZ_CAJMXD010000263.1:0-4146 GCF_905219685.1 Barnesiella sp. CU968 | reverse complement strand
AGGNNAGAAAATCGCGTAACCAACATGAATACAGAGTTTAACAATTTCGCATTAACAGATTTTAAGAGACGCCAGTGAGTGCCTATATTTGTGAAATGCAATAAAAATGTTTAACTTTGCGGAATAAGTGTAAAAAATACACTTAAACGCTTTCCAGGTTTGGCGACAAATTCTGCAGTCATATTATTGCAGTTATATTATAGCTGAATAAGATCTGTTATGACTGAATAAAATACGATAGCGGTCGCGTCTGCCAGACAATGTTAAACAACCTTAAAATTCACTTTAAAACTATAACAACTTACCATGACACGATGTTTATTGTCGCTGATGATTGTTTTTGCCGCCTTGTCAGTGTCGGCTAAAGGAAAAGTTCCTGCTGAGAAAGATATGGCAGGTTATCTCTTCGCTTATTTTACCGGAAACAACAATAATAAGGAGGAAGAGGCAATAAGGTTTGCGTTGAGTGATAACGGTTTTGATTACAAGGCACTTAACGGCAACAGACCTGTAATAAAATCTTCGCTTATAAGCGAGACCGGAGGTGTGAGGGATCCGCATATTCTTCGTGGTCCCGACAATTGTTTCTATATGGTTGTGACAGATATGGTCAGTGCCAGAGGGTGGGATTCCAACAGAGGAATGGTTCTGTTGAAATCGTGCGATCTGGTCAACTGGACTCATTCCGCAATCAATATCCAGAAGAAATACAGCGGGCAGGAGAATCTGAAAAGAGTATGGGCTCCCCAGACCATCTATGATCCCAAGGCAAAGAAATTCCTGATATATTGGTCAATGCAGCATGGCAACGGTCCAGATATAATATACTATGCTTATGCCAATAAAGATTTTACCGATATCGAAGGTGCTCCCAAACCGTTTTTTATTCCTCAGGACGGAAAGTCGTGTATCGATGGTGATATTGTCTATAAAGACGGTATATACCACCTCTTTTATAAGACAGAGGGTCATGGTAATGGCATAAAAGTTGCAACGACCAAAGATCTGACTTCCGGCAAATGGACAGAGTACCCTGATTATAAACAGCAGACAAAAGAGGCGGTTGAAGGAGCCGGAACATTCAAGCTAATCGGTGAAGACAGATATATTCTCATGTATGATGTATACATGAAGAAAGGGTATGATTTTACAGAATCTGTGGATTTGCAGAATTTCAAGAATGTCGAGCGTCCTGTAACCATGAATTTTCATCCGCGTCATGGCACGGTAATTCCGGTAACTGAAGATGAGATGAAACGTCTTCGCCAGAAATGGGGTGATGCGGAAAACGGCATTGCGGATGCTTCAGTCTGCAGTCCTGACGGCAAACTGAGGGTGGATGTAAAGACAAACGGAGGCGCTCCAGTATATAACGTATCTTACAATGGTGTGGTGATGCTTGAAGACTCTCCTTTGGGTATTGTGGCAGATTACGGAGATTTTTCGAAAGATCTCCGAATGATCGCACGGCATGACAACGAATGGCATAAGACTTATGTGAACGAAAGAATCAAAAAATCTTCGGTTAAATTCGATGCAAATTCTCTTACGTGCGAATTTAAGAATCCGAAAGGTGATAAAGTGGGTATTGAGTTTGTGGTTTCTGATAATGATGTGGCATTCAGATATAATCTCGCCAAACCCAAAGAAACTGGAGCTGCGAGAATAATGGCAGAGAAGACAGGTTTTCATATTCCGTCATACGCCACGGCATTTCTAACTCCTCAGAGCGATGCCATGATAGCATGGAAACGCACCAAACCGAGTTATGAGGAGGAATACATTATTGATGCGCCTCTTGACACCCGCTCACATTATGGACATGGTTTTACATTTCCGGGTCTTTTCCGCATCGGTGACAAAGGTTGGGTACTTCTGAGCGAAACTGGTGTAGACCGCAATTATTGTGGCTCCAGATTGACAGACAGAAAAGATGGAGTCTACTCCATCGCTTTTCCGATGCCGGAAGAAAACAACGGCAACGGCACCAGCGAGCCGGCGTTTGCCCTGCCCGGCTCGACTCCCTGGCGCACAGTCACTGTAGGTGCGGATCTCGCACCTATTATAGAGACCACCGCTCCTTGGAATACAGTTGAACCTCGTTATGAATCCAAACATACCTATAATCCTAATAAAGGAACGTGGAGCTGGATTGTATGGCAGGACAACAGTATCAATAAGAAAGACATCAAGAAGTTTATAGATCTTGCCGGTGCCATGGGTTATCCTTATACGCTTATTGACAACTATTGGGATCGTACGATAGGCCGTGACGGCATCATCGAACTGATGGAATATGGCAAGGATAAGGGTGTCACACCTCTTTTATGGTATAGCTCAAGCGGTTATTGGAATGATATCGAGCAGAGTCCGATCAACATAATGGATAATCCGATTACCAGAAAGAGAGAGATGGACTGGCTGCAAAGTATCGGAGTCAAAGGTATAAAAGTGGATTTCTTCGGAGGTGACAAGCAAGAGACAATGCGTCTGTATGAAGATATCCTCAGCGATGCCGATGATCACGGACTTATGGTGATATTCCATGGCTGCACGCTTCCTCGCGGCTGGGAACGCATGTATCCCAATTATGTCGGAAGCGAGGCGGTGCTGGCTTCGGAAAATATGGTTTTTAATCAACATTTCTGTGACAAGGAAGCTGAGAATGCCACACTGCATCCTTTTATAAGAAACACGGTCGGTGCAATGGAATATGGCGGAACCTTCCTGAACAAGAGACTGCACAGGACAAATGCCGAAGGCAATTATCGGCGCACGTCAGATGCTTTTCAGCTTGCTCTTGCCACAATATACCAGAGTCCCGCCCAGAACTTCGCACTTACTCCAAACAATCTGGAGGATGCCTCTCCTCTTGCTTTGGAATATATGCGGTCAGTTCCCACAAAATGGGATGAGACAAGATATGTGGCAGGTTATCCCGGACAGTATGCCGTTATTGCACGTAAAAGCGGAGGGAAATGGTATGTGGCAGGTATAAACGCCAGAAAAGAGCCTGTGTCATTGGAACTCAATCTTGACTTTATTCAGTCCGGAGAAGCTGTGGTTTATTCAGACGGCGAGGGTGATGCACTGATGAAAAATACCGTCTCTCTGAAAAATGGCAAGAAATCCGGAATAAGATATGCCGTAACCATTCCTTCAGAAAAAGGCTTTGTAATTGTTAAATAAGGAATTTGTTGAATAATATCAATAGTAACATCATGAAATTTGATGCTATCTTAAAAGTAGCTGTAGGCGCGTTTGCGCTTACAGCTTCGTTTGTTATAAACGCTGGCACATCCTGTAATATGCCGGATTCAGTGTTGTTGTTCTCATATTCAAAGGCTGACGGACGCAGTGGATTGCGGCTTGCCTGGAGTGAAGACGGCATTGTCTGGAATTCAATCGCCGATCCTGCCGGTCCGGCGGATGCCGCATATGATTTTGTTTCCTCCGATTTCGGTCCATGGGGAAGTCATAAAACCATGTTTGCCCCCCGTTTGTACAAAACTTCAGACGGTTGGATCGCCACATGGTATGTGTCAGATAAAAAGGAAACTATCGCATATGCGCGTTCTGCTGATCTTATTAATTGGGAACCACAGAAATATTCAAAGAAAGAGGATTCCTGCCGGTTGGGTTGTTGTGGTCTGAGACATGGTGAGCCCGCAGGCATCGAACTCGGAGGAAAGTGCGTATACGGCGAAATTATTAAAGTTCCATTTTCTCTGGTGAGAAATTTAACCGGTTATGTAAAGGAAAGAGGCAGCAGGCACAGACGCGAAAGTGAACTGATGAAGGATGACGGCAATCGGTTTGCGGGAATGAGCGGACTAACCGCTAATATATCGNNTGATGAAAGAAAAGCTCCATATCGTATCAGTGATAAACTGATCGGAATATTTTTTGAAGACATCAGTTATGCTGCTGACGGAGGTTTGTATGCCGAGTTGATTCAGAACCGCGATTTTGAATACGATTATTCTGAAAACCATAAGAAGGGGTGGGGATCATCTTATTCGTGGAATCTTTCCGATGCGGCAGGAAATCGTCTGAAAATGAATTTCTCTACCGACAATCCGTTGCATGAAAACAACCCGCACTATCTTGCCGTCAGTTCATATGCGAGACAGCAAAGACTTGAAA
>NZ_CAJMXD010000262.1:0-4170 GCF_905219685.1 Barnesiella sp. CU968 | reverse complement strand
CAAGACTCTAACGTGAGCGTCCAGTCGTAGCTGCAGTTGCGAGCAACAGCAGCTGCCGAACTCAGTTCGGTAAATCAGGATTTAGAGAATTGGCTTAGAGTAATGTTGAAGAGAATTTTGTAATTTTGTAGAGGATTTTGATCATAACGGCATGAAGATATTATCATACATAGCAGTGTTCATGACATTTTGGGTAGTGAATTGCGGTTGTTCGCGACATGGATCGGAAACAGACAAAGTTCTCAATTCCGCTGACAATTTAATGCATGCTTACCCTGATTCTGCGTTGAAAATGTTAAGACAGCTTGAAGGATCCTCGCTGAATGCATCTGATAAAGCTCGTTATGCATTGTTGTTGACTAAGACACAAATCAAAAGCAACGAATTCATAGAATCTGATTCTACTATCAAAATTGCGTACGATTATTATGACAATCGTAATGACAGTATGGAAATGCAATCGAAAACCTACTACGGAGAGATTCAATATTATAATGGAGATTTGGGAAACAGTCTCGTAAACATACGAAAAGCCTATGACATGGCAAACGAGCAAGAAAATCCGTTTTATGCAGGACTTAATGCCAGAATCATTTCAGCAATTTATGGTAAGATATATGAAAGCACCGAAGAATTGAAGTGGGCAAAAATATCCAAACAAAAATTTGAAGAGGCAAATGCCTCAAAGCATGCTGCATGGGCTGATATAACTCTAATAAATTCTCTTATTATTAGTCTGAACAATCTTAATGCGGCAGACAGCATATTATTAAATATAGATTCTACTGAATACAATACAGAGCCGGTTTTCAGGCATTCTATACTCAAGGCAAAAGCCGATATCGCAAATGCTGAACACAGATATGTTGATTCCATTAAAATCTTAATGGAATTATATAACGATGGATATAAATTTAAGTCTTTGAATTGGTGTAAACTCTCTGACAATTATTATAGAAATGGCGAGATAACGAAATCACAGGCAGCTTTGGATTCCGCAAAAAGAATAATATCTACTCATCAGGAAAATTTGTATTGTAAATACATGGAGTCACTATTACTGGCACAACATGGTAACTACAGGGTGGCAGCATCCAAAGCGATTGAATATGGAGAAAAACTTGAAAACGAAATTGACAACCAAATCAACAGCGAGGCTATAAGTCTGCTTGAGGAATATCTTACAAAAGATGCAGAGAATGCGCAGGAAAGGGCTACGACTCTAAAATTCAGAGCTACTGCTTCTATTATAATACTGGCATTGATAATCATAATTGCCATTGGGCTGATTATTACCCTTCGCCTGAAGAATCAGCGGGATAAAGCTGAGGCAGAATCCCTGAGGGCAAACCTAAAAGAATTAGGAAGGGAATTGGAAACAATCAGAAATAACCGCTCCGAGAGCAAGGATAACACAATCAATTACATCCTCAGCCTTGATGCCATCTATGAAAAAGGTTTCAAGTATCTCACCTCAAAACAAATTATAAATAAGTTGCCTACCGATGTGCGAGAGGTTCTTGAAGCCATAAGAAACGATGAGAACATCGACATTTTAAATAAATGCATTGATTCCATATGCGAGGAATGGATAATTAAATTCACCAAGACTTTCACCAGTCTGGAACAATTCCAGTATCAACTGGCGAAATATCTACACCTGAATATCTCACCTCAGATGATAGCCATGTTGATGAAACGTAACACATTGGATGCCGTTTACAATCTAAAGAGCAGACTTAAGAAACGTCTGAAAGCCGACAATCCCGAAGCTGCAGAGCATTATATCCGCGAAATCTTTAGTAAACGCGAAATCAAAAACCTATCGGAATTTAAAGCGCGGGAGGAGAAGCAGGGGGAGAAGGAGGAAGATTGCCGAGAGCGACATGATGAGACCGCCCATGGTGCCGGCGGCAAGGGGAAACCAGAAACCTTCCATGGTGTCGCCTATGAGGAAGGGGATAAATCCCAAGACCGTGGAGAGCACGGTCAGCAACACTGCCGTGATCTTGCGCCGGAACGCACGAATATATAGTATTACAGGTCTTACACCTGCCGGAAGACGTTTCCGCATCGAGTTATATTCGTTGATGATGTAGATGGCGGCGTTGACTGTAATGCCGCAAAGAAGAATCATAGCGGCGAAACCACCTTTGTCAAATTTAAGTGAAAACAGATAGAAGGTGAGGAACACCCCTATGAATGACACGGGGATGATGAGAATCACGGCAAGTGGCTGTCGCAATGAATTAAACAGGATTGATGATATGAAGAATATGATTACCGCTACCAGAGCCAGAAGCCAATACTTCTCCCCGCTTATCTCATGATTCCATTTGTATTCTTCCTTTTCGGCATGATATCCTAAGGGCAGTGTGGGCACATAAGCGGCAAGGATCTTGTCGAGCACCCTTTCCCCGGCTTTGCTTGAGCCGATATATTCATATTGCAGACACAGAATGTATTCCTGATCTTTCTTCACCACATCAGGGGGTGTCTGTCTCTTCTCAATGGTGGCATAATCGGAAAGTTTTATTTCCCTGCCGCCCGCACGCATGGGATGGTTCATGAATCCCCACACATCACGGTCATTTTCCATAGAGTTTAGACGTATGTATTCCGCGCCGTTATGTCCCGCAACGAATCCGGCGCCGAGGTTTCGTCCGGTCTCATGTCTGACGGCGCGAAACAGATCCGACACCGTCAGACTGTCTTTTGCAAGTCTCACGCGGTCTATGTCAAGATAAAATTCCGTATAATCCTCTTTATAATAAGAGAATTCAGAGTTTATCGTCACCTCCTTGATGCGTCTGAGATTCAGCAATGTGTCGGCAAGTTCGCGTGCCCTTGCCGACAGCTCATCATAATTATATCCCCGCATCTTAATCCTGTAACTTCCGGCTCCCTCCCTGACATCATTATTGAACCCCTGGTCTTCAAGACCGTATACGCTCCAGCTTCCGCCTCCCAGAGTCAAGGCTTTCGACACCACATCAGACTTGAGTCTGTAAGGATATTCCCGCTGATATTCCGGTTTGAAATATATGGAAACCGATGCCCTGCGCGGTCCCGACACATATGTCTGGAACTGGCGTATCCCCTCCTGACCGCTCAGGAATGCCTCCATCTTCGAAATCAGGACATTCATCTGCGACAATGTGGCCCCATTGGGTAGACTTGCCGCAATCTCGAGAACAGGCTCGCGGTCATTATTGTCAAAATATCCACCTTCATACACTTTGGTGACAAACACATGGACCGACCATCCGAATGCCGCGGCAAAGATAATGAACACGATCCACCTGAAGCGGCAGAGAACGGTCAGTATCCTGCCATATATCCTATAAATCCTGACAACCAGACGTCGCTTCCGCTTATTTGATTTCCTGAGCACCAGTCCCATCCTCTCCACAAGAGCGGGCACGAGAAACAGCGCAACGGCAAGAGACACCCCGAGATTGACAATAACCACAACCGTAAAGTCTTTCAACGAAAGGAGTGTCTTCTCATCGAGGAAGAACACAACAGTCAGAGCACCGACTGTGGTAAGCGTTGCGGCGAGCACAGCTGAGAACGCCCGCAGCGTGCGATGTCTCGACACATGCTCTGTCATCACTATCAGATTGTCGATCACGAGGTTCAGCGATATCGTTATTCCGGCAAGCGAATAAAGCTGTATCTCCACCCGCAGGAAATAATAGGCAAGAAAGGCGATAGCCATATTGACCGCAAGACTGATGGCGATGATGAGCAGATAACGGAGATTCGCCGTTATCACAGCCACGAAAACCAACAACAACAGTATCGTCAGGGCGGTGCGAAAATATATCTTGTCCATTTCCTCGGCTATTGATTCCGATGCGTCATGGCTCAGATCCATCATAAAACCATCAGGGAGTGTGATCCCGTCCAGAACTCCCCTGACCCTCTTGCTCAGTTCTATCTGGTTGGCATCTTCTGCAGCCGTTATGTTGAGATAGATTGAATTAAGACCGTTAATGCGGAAATATCCTGTCGGTTCGGCTTCCCGACGAGACACACGAGCCACGTCCGACAACGCGACGATGTGCCCGTCGCGTGCGGTCAGAAACACTTTTGCAGCATCAAGCGTATCGCAACCCGCATTCTCCCTTTCGGATATGGCATTCGACAGATCATCAGGCGACAAGC
>NZ_CAJMXD010000261.1:0-4171 GCF_905219685.1 Barnesiella sp. CU968 | reverse complement strand
ATAAGAACCCGAATAATGAGATGTTGACATTGTCTCGTTCCGAATATCAAGCCGCATGTCGGTTCCGTCTAAGATATCTCCCAAAGCTTCATGCGGTAATTTTTCCACCGGAGTCTTGAGGTCATGTCCGTATTGTTTGCATATTGCTTCAATCTGCCAGAAAATAAGCGAGTTTTTATAGCGACCCAACGGTACAATCGCACCATCATATATTGATTTGGTCTTGTCTGGAATGACCTTCTCTTCATCGACCGCCGACACAAATCCAAGTCCTTTGCAACGTCTGCACGCACCTTGCGGCGAATTGAAGGAGAAATTATGAGGTGCAGGCTCAGGATACGAAAGACCTGTTTCAGGATCCATTAGGTGCTGACTGTAGTGTCTCACTTCTCCTGAATCCATATCCATTACCATCATCTGTTTGTCACCTTGTTTCAAGGCAGACTCTACTGTAGAACGTAAGCGTTGCATATCAGACGTTGAGGCTTTCATCCTGTCTATTACAAGTTCAACAGTATGATTCTGATAACGGTTAAGCTTCATGCCATATTCAAGTTCAGTAAGTTCCCCGTCTACCCTGACATACAGATAACCCTTTTTTCTTAGATTCTCAAAGAGTTCCTTATAATGACCTTTCCTGTTTTTCACAAGAGGTGCAAGAACATAAATCTTTTTGCCTTCGTATTGCTCTACAATCAGATCGACTATCTTGTCTTTTGTATATTTCACCATCGGGGAACCCGACAGATAGCTCTTCGCTTCTCCCATACGTGCAAAAAGAAGACGGAAGAAATCATAAATCTCTGTTGTGGTCCCGATTGTGCTTCGCGGATTTTTGTTGACTGTCTTCTGCTCTATGCTGATAACAGGACTAAGACCGGTTATCTTGTCAACGTCTGGCCTTTCAAGCGATCCGAGCATATTACGTGCATAAGATGAAAATGTCTCGATATATCTGCGTTGCCCTTCAGCAAATATAGTATCAAAGGCAAGCGAAGATTTACCGCTGCCACTTAATCCGGTAATCACACTCAATGAGTTGTGGGGGATAGTCACATCTATATTCTTAAGGTTATGGACCCGCGCGCCATAAACATCGACTGACCCTGCACTTTCTATATTATTGATATCCTGGTTCATATTTTTTCTGCTTACTACTAAGCAACAAATAACGTGCCATTATTCTCCGGACGCCCCCGAAGAATTGCCGATTTTACGATATCTTAAGATATTTATATCTCCACCCTTTTTATATTTCTTGCCATCAGCACCCTTGGCTTCAATAACATAATAATATACACCCGGACTTACTGTCTTACCGTGATGCTTGCCGTCCCATCCGAGTTCTGGACGATCAAAATAAAACAGCTGATGCCCGTTTCTGTCAAATATCCAGCATTTGAACTCGACAAGCGACCTATAGCCGACTTTCCATGTATCATTCACACCATCGCCGTCTGGAGAAAATACATTAGGAATACGGAGATCTGACGCGCCGATTCCTATTTCATATGTTTCTCCCGTTGCCTCACAACTACCGTCAGCGTTGCTCCCTATAAACCTGACATAAAACTTGCCTTCCTGATCAAATGTGTATGTAAGGTCCCTTTCGTTAAACCGATATCTGACATATTCAAATTCAGGATCATCTGCAATCTGCCATTCGTTATGTAATACCGCATCTGTGACATAAGCATAAAAAGTAAAATCAGCCGGTGCTGACCCCCCAAGCATGGTTCCGTCACTTTTAATCATGTTCGAAGCATCGTCAGGTGCAAGATTTGTCTGCACTGCCTCGGTGTTCACATCAATCCCATTAGCCTCTATTATTGACGATTCCAATGTTTTGCCCAATCCCCATGTCTTGAGGAACCTGTCACCTGAGACAGTTACCGTTGTATTGCAATAGAAAGGAGGACGAAGTGTAAGCGGAGTCTGCAGATATTCAAATCCGTCAGTTTTTTCAACAAGAGAATAACAATTATTCTCATTATCCCATTCAAGCGTATTATATGATAACTCTATATTACGGCTCAGAGTGCATTGCCGACCGCTGACCGAATAATATCTTATCTGATCACCTGAGCCAATGACTGTGATTTTTGTCATATCGCAATCCTGCTCCGGATATGCTTCTATTGAACTTATGTCGAAATGCTTGCCTGCATAATCAACTACCCAGAAACAATACCGGTTGCCGCCATCTTCCACAATATACCCCATATCCCCTTTCGGATTATGGATAAAAGCTGTTGTACCGGTAATCGAAACCGGCTGTTCAATCGCATAACCGCCACCGAGATTGCTGTATATCAACACCCGAAAATCTGACGGAGCAATGATATTACCTATGCTTATAAAGGACACTTCTTTGATATCATATATCGTAAAGACATCATTCAAACCGGTCGATGCCTCCGGCTTGTCTTTTATGACAGTGTGTCTGCTTCCCGAGAATTCAATATCCAGAGCATAGGATTCCGTCGCAGACAAAAATGCCGCCAGGATCATTAAAAGGATAAATTCTTTATTCTTCATAATTATCAGGCAAGCTATATAAGCAAGCATTCGGATCAATTTAAATTATTACATGGCTTGTTGAGGTGTATCCCATAGCCATCGCTTACTTACATAGAATCTCGCTACTAACTAAACGCATTTATATGATATCTTATTGAAGTGATTTAAACTTTTTTCATCATTAAGAAACTGTTTATTTTCGTTGCGAATCCCTTGCGACAGCATTCATCACTTCATTATTTGGCGGAGGGCCACGGGAAATTTGACGGATTAAGTGTCAGATGAATATTCTTTCTGCTAAGTCTCACCTCTATGTATTCGGTAAGTTTCTTTCTTTCCTGCTGTGTCAGACCTCCGGGAGCGTTAACAAAAAGCATACTGACTGTGTCGGTTGCTGTGCCCCCGACTTGTGTCGCTACCATGTGAGACAGTGCTATGTCTTTTATCGATGGAAACAAGACTTTGACTTCAGGAGAGACTCTTACGCTCTCGTCCGAAAATTGCTTATGCAGACTGACAAGAGACTTTAGCGAATCAATCTCGTTCTGACGGCTTGCTATCTCTGCCTGCATAAGTTTATAAAACTGATTGAAATTCTCTTCTTCATTTATTTCATTTTTAGTCATTGAGAATCCTTGCTTTATATTCAACACTGTTCCCCCAAGTCCCACTGAATCAAGCTTATTCGTCATGGCGAGTTGAAGAGAATCTTTAGGCAATGCTGCTCCTATTAAGGTCACATCGATGTAACGCTTCCCGTTTTCCACATATTCCTTGTGATTCAAAACCTGAGTATTGGGAAATACCATCTCCTTTTCGACAAAACTTGCGGCATTGTTAACGAAAATATTTGTGCGTATCATATTTACAGTAAGATAGACTGAAATCGCTACAGTTGCTCCTACGATCCAGTACACTATAGTCTGAATTCTTTTTGCGCGCCTGTCGTCATTATAGACAATCTTTCTGTATCTCATCAGTTTCACACCAATCCATGTTGCGAAAAGAATAAAGATGGTATTTGTAAAGAATAAATATAATGCTCCAAGAAAAAATTTCATCTGTAAAGTAGCCAATCCGTATCCTGCGGTACACAGCGGTGGCATGAGCGAAGTAGCGATAGCAACCCCCGGCATCACCTGCCCTTTGTTTCTGCAGGCGATGCTGAGTATGCCTGCGGCACCGCCGAATAATGCTACGAACACATCGTAGATGGATGGCGAAGTTCTTGCCAAAAGCTGACTCGACCCTTCATACTGGGGAGAAATAAGGAAATATATGGCAGACGTTAGTATCGAACCTATCATGGCTGCCATTACATTCTTAAGACCTCGCTTCAACAATACGAAATCCTGTATGCCTATCGCAAGTCCCATACCAATTATGGGTCCCATAAGTGGAGAAATAAGCATCGCGCCGATTATCACAGGTATACTGTTGGTATTAAGCCCAAGCGACGCTATGAATATAGCGAATATCAATACCATAAGTTGCGAACCTTTGAACGAGACTCCGCTCCTTATGCTTTGCTCCGCATCTAATTGCGGTTCAAGATCTTCTGCGACATTGAAATATGATTTGACATCAATCCAGAATTTTTTCCAGCCTGTCTTTACGGTCGATTTTAATTCCATGACACTGTTTATATGGG
>NZ_CAJMXD010000260.1:0-4176 GCF_905219685.1 Barnesiella sp. CU968 | reverse complement strand
CTACAAGGCGTTTGCAAAGGGATCGGAGCTGATTATTGATGATGTCAGGCTCGGATATGATCCTCCGGCTACGATGAGGCCGGTAGCTAAAAAATCAAAATCCATTAAATGAAGTTAATAAAACAGATGAAATTAAGATATAAACATATATTTCTCTCTGTGGCTCTCCTGACTGGAGGTTGTAGTAAGGAAGCCCCGTTCAATATTGTGACAGAAGAAGGGGAAGGTCAGATTCTTAAAAGCGCGTTGAATGTGGATTTGCGTGACGGTGAATTGGATCAGACAATTGTCAGAGGTACGCGTGGCGATATTGTTTATGATGACTTTAAAGTTACGTTTACAAAGGATGGGGCTTCGGCACCTACATCAACTTATCGTTATGGTGACATGCCGGAGATCGTGACTCTCGACAAGGGTGCTTATGTTGCCACTGCCACATATGGTGAAAATCTTGATGCCGAGTGGGAGAACCCTTATTATGTAGGTCGTTCGGATGCATTCTCTATCAAGCCTGGAGAAATTACAGATAATGTTGGAGAAATAGTTTGCCGTCTTGAGAATATCAAGGTTTCCATAAATTTTGCTCCGATTCTGACACAGCAAATGGATGAAAGTTCGTTTGTTGAGGTCAAAGTTGTTTCCGGAGATCACGATGCGAAAGGTCTGAGGTTTACAAAAAGTGAGGAAAACCGGGGAAGTGCAGGTTATTTCCGTTACGTAGAGGGTGTTTCGCTCGTTGCAACCTTCAATGGTCTTGTAGAGGGTGTAAAGGTTTCCGAAACAAAATCCATAGCAAAGGTAGAGAAGGGCAATCATTACAAGATTACGTTCAAACTCCATACTCAAGGAGGTGAGAATCAGGGCGATGCCAATGTGGATATGAAAGTGGACGCGAGCGTCACTGTAACGAACGTTGAGCGCAATGTAGATCTTGAAGAGGATGAGATCCTTGATGATAGCGAGCGCCCGACTGAAGGTCCGGAGACTCCGGGAGGTCCTGATAATCCAGAACCGCCAACGCCAGCGGAAGGACCGGTAGTGGAAGCGGAGGAGCCGATAAATCTTGATGGGGTTAATGATGTCGATGCCGATTCGCATGTAGTGTTGAACATATCAAGTGAGACCGGAATAACTGAATTTAAGGTGAATATCATATCTGAAGATCTTGCGGGACTTGTTCCTGACGTGCTTGACCTTGTTGAACCTGGTGATAATCTCGAATTGCTACAAGGTCTCGGACTTTTGGGTGACGGCAAGACCACTGTGCTGAATGATAAGGAAGTTAAATTTGACGTTTCCGGGTTCATGGTGATGCTGTGCGGTTTAGGATCGGATAAAAATCATACATTCAAGCTAACTGTTGGGGATTCCTCCGGAACTGTAGAAAAGGAGCTTCGTCTTCACACTAAGTAAGGAACAGCTATGAAAAATATGAAAAAATTCAAAATATGGGGAGCAGGTCTGATTCTTGCGTTAGCAGGACAGGCATGCGTATCGGAAGATCCGTTTTCATCCGGTGGCGAGGGAACACTCAAGCTTTCTGCGGAAATCAGGAGTGAAATCACTACGAGGGCTGGTGACTTGACATCGGATCCAACTCTCCGCGATAAGTGCGTGGTATATATTGAGACTTCCCGCGGTCTTATTCGCAAATTTAAAGGTCTTGATAACATTCCAGAACTGATTTCCCTTAAATCCGGGAAATACCTTGCTGAAGCTTGGACAGGAGACAGCGTGTCTGCCTCTTTTGGAAGTAAATTCTATCGAGGCATGCAAGAGTTTACTATTGCGGATGGAGATAACAAGGCACTTTCATTGAAATGTAATATAGCAAATGTTGTAGTGTCTGTTAATCCGGATGCGTTGTCTCTTGGAATTACCGACCTGAAAGTTACGTTCAGTCACTCTCGGGGAAGTTTGGAATTTACGGAAGATAATATTCGTGATGCCAAAGGGTATTTCATGATGCCGAATGCCGATAAGAATTTATCGTATAAGGTTGAAGGCTTAAAGGCAGACGGCACGCCTATAAAGAAAGAAGGCATCATACAGAATGTGGAAAGGGCACATGAGTACGTGCTCAATATTACAGCCGAAGCGGGGGGTAATAACCAGGGAGGTGCCTTGATAAAGATCAGGATTGATGATATACCTTTGATAGAGGAAGTTGTGGAGATTTATGGCCGTCCCACTATCGAAGGTGTAGAGTTTAATATAGATGAGCAGGTGGTCGGTATTCCCGGCACTCCGGAGGGCGAGAAGAACGCATTTACAGACAAGATCGTATATGTGCGCGGATATGAGGGGATCTATCGTCTGCAGCTTCGTGGCGGACAGAATTTTCAAGAGTTGGGTCATATCATCGCTGATCTAAATTTGATTCAGTCTGATATAAATAAGGCTGAACTTGAGGCGCATGGTATCACATGGGATGGACCGAACGATGTTTATGATGCGGCTACAGGCAAGAGGATGGCAGAGATGCGCATTACGTTTAAAAAGGCGTTTTTTGACCATTTGCCGCAGAAGGATACTGAATACAGGCTTGATATTATAGCACGCGACAATCAGGCGCAGCCTAAAGACAGGACCAAGACACTGCGGGTTGCTACTTCCGAGGCTGCGGTGGAGGTTAAGGCACCGGTTGAGGCCGCTCCCGCTCCGGATCCGGAGAATGAACCGATGGCTGTATTGTCAAAATCAGCGACACTGACAGGATATGTTATGGCTGAAGATGCTACGGATTATGGTATTAAATATCGTAAGCAAGGCGATTCGGAGTGGATCAGAGTTGCTGCGCAAACTACCCGTGCTGCAAGGACTGAGTTTACGGTATCCCTGACAGGGCTTGAGCCTAATACTACTTATGAATATGCGGCTTATGCTTCCGGATATGATGATGGAGAGATTCAGACTATCACCACTGAAAGTGTCTTTGTCATTCCTAATTCATCAATGGAAGAGTGGGGAGAATATCAGGCATCTACTCCCTTGGGTACAAAAACTGTCAAGTTTCCGGGTACGGAACGTAATTTTTGGGATTCAGGCAATGCGGGTGCAGCTGCAGCTAATGATATATTGACTGAACCTTCGTCAGTCATGATTAATTCGGGAGCAACTTCGGTGAAGCTTACTTCGAAAGAATGTGGTTTGCTGGGCATCAAAAAGTTTGCAGCCGGTAACCTTTTTGCAGGGGAATATGTGAGGACAGACGGCACGGATGGCGTTTTAAGTTTTGGTCGCCCATACGATGGGTCTCATCCCTCGAAGTTAAGTGTGTATGTCAATTATCGTCCTGCAGTTGGAAGTGGCAAAGGTGCCAATGACAGCTATATCGCATCCGGACAGATGGATCAAGGTCAAATTTATGTGGCTCTTTCCACTGAAGCGGTGGAAATTAGGACCAAATCGTCGAACCAAAAGCTTTTCAACCCCGATGACGCATGTATTCTTGCCTATGGTCAGCTGACTTTGACTGAGAATTTTGGACCGGATGGAGGATTGGAAAAGATCGAGATCCCTATTGAATATTATGACAGGGCAAAGAATCATAAGCCTAAATATCTGGTAATTGTTTGTTCTGCATCCAAATACGGTGATTATTTTAGCGGAGGTCCCGGATCAACAATGTATCTTGACGATTTTGAATTGATTTATGACAAGTAATATTAGCAAATACCTTATGATAACGGTTTTGACTCTGTGCGCTTTTGGCGCGCAGAGTCAAATTGCGTTAGAAGGCGTTCCTGTTTTTCCTGATTCAGTGGAAGGCGGTTCTTGTCGGGAACACAGGGTGGAAATGCGCCAAGACACACTTCATATCACTCCCGCGATGGTTGAGGAAATGCAACACAACAAACCTGTCGATGAGTTTGAAATGGATATGGAGAGTGTAAAGTTTGTTCCCAAAGGACAGTGGGTGACAGGTATATCTGTTTCATATTCACAGTCTACGCAAAATAAATATCAGTTCCTTATCCTTGAGAACATATCCGGAGATACTTATTCTTTTAAGGTTTCTCCAATGGTATGCTATATCTTCAAGGATGACATGGGTGCCGGAGGGAAGTTTTCTTACAACCGGTCGTTGACAAAGTTGGAGAAGGCGGATGTGGTTCTCGATTCGGAAACAAGTTATGGTGCCGATTGTCTGTATTCATTGTCGCATAATTATTT
>NZ_CAJMXD010000259.1:0-4186 GCF_905219685.1 Barnesiella sp. CU968 | reverse complement strand
ATCTTCCATTCGGCACTATGCCTCTTTCAAAACTGACCCCGGAGCAATATGAAGAGGGGGTGCTTGAAGGAATCAGGCTGCAGAATCAGGAAATCGATGCAATTACAAAGCAGCGCAGCGTTCCTACATTTGAGAACACTATTGTTGCGCTCGACAGAAGCGGTGAGATTCTCAACAGGTCCATCCTTGCTCTGTCTAATCTTGAAAATGCCTCAGGCGACACAGTTATAATGGCTGTAGTAGCCAGGGTAACACCCATTCTTTCAGAGCATTCCTCAAATATAATGCTTAATACTCAACTGTGGGAGAGAGTGAAACAGGTTTATGACAACAAAGACAAAGATATCAGTCTTACACCTGAAGACAAACGGCTAATCGAAAAAACTTATCTGGGATTTATACTCTCCGGTGCAGACCTGAAGGGCTCTGACAGGGAGAAATTTCGCAGATTGAATTCGGAACTTTCTGAACTGACAGTAAAGTATGGACAGAATGTCTCAAACGCAATGAAAGAGCCATCCCGAAGAATGTGGCTTAAAAAAAGCGATCTGACAGGTATCCCGCAATCGGTGGCGGAATCTTACAGAGAAGCTGCAAGAGACGCTCTTGAACAGGAAGGAAAAGAGGATGATGGAGATTCATATCTTGTCACAGTGTTCGCACCGTCATATCAGCCATTCATGAAATATTCGGACAGACGTGATCTTCGAGAAAAATTATACAGACTTTTCAACAGCCGAAATAACGGTGGTGAATTCGATAACACGTTAATCCTGAGGGATATTGCTAACGTGCGTCTTGAGATAGCGCAAATAATGGGTAAGAAGAATTTCGCAGAATACCAGTTGCAGAATACAATGGCAAAGACTCCGGAGGATGTAATGGACTTTCTGGAGAATCTGCGAAAAGCTTATAGCGAACCGATGAAAGTCGAGCTTAAGGAAATAGAAGAATACGCCAGGGCATCAGAAGGAAGTGAATTCAAGCTTGCTGCATGGGATTATTCTTACTGGGCAGACCGTCTGAAGAATGAACGTTATGCATTTAACGATGAAGACATGAAGCCATATTTTGAGCTTAACAATACAATCAAAGGAGTATTCGGACTTGCGACAAGACTTTATGGATACAAATTCAAGGAAACTGAGAAGATTGACAAATATCATCCGGATGTAAAGGTTTATGAGGTATATGAAAAAGACGGCAAACTACTCGGAATCCTATACGCTGATTTCTTTTATCGCGATGGCAAAAGTCCCGGTGCATGGATGACAGAATTCAGAGGTGAAACCAA
Organism: Barnesiella sp. CU968; assembly: GCF_905219685.1. NCBI lineage: Bacteria > Pseudomonadati > Bacteroidota > Bacteroidia > Bacteroidales > Barnesiellaceae > Barnesiella > Barnesiella sp. CU968. The sequence continues at coordinate 2,892 of NZ_CAJMXD010000259.1, read as the reverse complement.
AGATGACAACGGGAATAAGAACATCCCGCTGATTTCTATTGTATGCAATTTTTCAAAACCCGTGGGCAACAATCCTGTTCTTCTTACACCATATGAAGTTGAGACGTTCCTTCACGAGTTCGGTCACGCATTGCATGGGTTGTCATCCGAAGCAAAATATGCTTCGTTGAGCGGCACAAATGTTGATCATGATTTTGTTGAACTATTCTCACAGTTCAACGAAAATTATCTTACAGAGAAAGAATATCTTGACGGCTTTGCTAAACACTATGAAACCGGCAAGAAAATGCCTCAGGATTTGATCGACAGGTTTGTTAAATCCGCTCAATTCGGAGCCGCATATGCTTGCATGCGTCAACTTGGATTCGGATATCTCGATATGGCATATCACACTCTTGAGACGCCACTTAGGGCATCAGCCGACCTTGAAGAGTTCGAAAAGAACGCGCAAAACCCTGTCAGATGTTTTGAAGCTGTAGACGGTTGCATGACCTCTCCGTCATTCGGACACATTTTTTCTGGGGGATATGCAGCAGGATATTATGGATATAAATGGGCAGAATCACTTGATGCCGATGCATTCAAGGCATTCAAAGAAACAGGAATATTCAATTCGAAGACGGCAGCCAAATTCCGTAAAATGCTTCAGGCTGGAGATACCGTAGACCCTATGGAACTTTATGTTGAGTTCAGAGGTAAAAAACCGACTGTAGACGCACTTATGGAGCGGGACGGTATAATTAAATAGGTATAATGACCGAATCATAACTGAAAGAGTCACGACTGAATTACTCAGTCGTGACTCTTTTGACTTTTGATGCAAGGCAAATCAAAGGTCGGTTATCGATTGCAGCCCGGAATGCATAAAGAAATTTATCATCTCCCTCCTTAACTCCGATTTTTTTTCGTAACACACACACATCCACAGGATAGTTTCTCGTTACCACATTGTATTTCTGACCTTTGATTGCCTTCAATTCTCTTTTATCCGGAATTGAATCAATTTTCAGCACCCTTCCGGGAAAATCATCATATAAGCATTCTGACACATAAAGAGACGTGTTATGTGAAACATGTTTTATACCCGGAAATCTCATACACAATGCCCCTGGAATCTTTAGTTTCATGACTCCGGCATTAGGCTCATAAAGATAACATCCTGAAGAGAAGTCGGATAGCTTTGCGATACCAGTGCCTGTCATTTTCAATTCGTTGTATGAGAAAGAGATGTCAGAAGCTATGCCGGCATCATCAAGGTCAACAATGCGGACTCCGCCAAACTTTTCATTCCGAGAGATCTCGACCAGAACCTCCTTGCATTCTCCCTTGGCACACACTATGTGAATGAATGAGGTGCATTCGATCTCTTTAAGAATTTGCGTGATATCAAGAAGAGGAGAGGATTTTATCAATATTCTGTCAGCTTTTTCACGCATCAACGACAAGAATTCAATCACATCAGGAGTACAATCCGAAAAAGAATATGTTCGTCGGCTGCTTGCATCCCTTCTTGCCGGATCAATAAATATCATATCAAATTTCCCTGCCGACCTGATAAAGTCGATACTGTCGCGACAATATGGATGAATACCTTGGATATCAAGAACCTCCGCATTATGATGCAACGCATCAATCTTATTTGGGTCGATGTCGCATGCTGTCACATCGTTTCCCCTCATCGCCATCGACATTGCATCAATCCCGAGCCCGGCAGTCATGTCAAGAATTTTTTTGCCGGAACCAGCCAAAGCTGCGTGATACTCGGCTACACGTTCATCGGAAGCCTGCTCAGATGAAATAAGATCCGGAAAAAGAAATTTTCTAAAGCATACGAACGACGGCAACTTGGAATAAGTCTTACGACGCGCCACAATCTGGTCTACGGCAAAATCGAGAGAATAGGGGAGAGTCTTGCCATGGTATCTCAATAACAACTTATTGATATCCTCTCGGGCATTCTCTTCAATGAAGCCGTATATCATTTCAATATCTGAATTATCAGTAACTAAAGACATGACGCGTTTCAACCTTATTCAAGTTATTTATTCAAGGAGTCGATTAATTGCGAACCCACATCAACCAATCGGCTTACAAGCAAAACTCCATTCAAATGCAAAGTTAGTATATTTTATTTATTTTACAGGCATCAGAATAATCTACAGTCGGTTTTTGCGTTAACAAAATTTAAATATTTTTTCAGGATGCGAAAAAAGAGGTATCTTTGCAGATAAAATTTTAAGACATGAATCTTAGACAACATATAAATATCGGTTCTTTAATCTTAATTTTCTCCTTATTAAGTGTTTATCCTCAACATAAAGTGTATTCAAACGATGCGCCCAAAAAGAAGGATGTATTCACAGTAGTCATTGATGCGGGTCATGGCGGACATGATTCCGGAGCAATCGGCAACAATGTTAAGGAAAAAGACATAAATCTTGGAGTCGCAAAGAAACTGGCTGCGAAGATAAAAAAACAGCTCAAAGATGTCAAAGTGGTCATGACGCGAGACAATGACACATTTGTCACGCTGCAGAACAGAGCGAAAGTCGCTAATGAAAACAAAGGCAACCTTTTTATATCGATTCATACAAATTCGTTAGACAAAAGCAACCCTAACAGAAAAAAAGTATCCGGAGCATCCGTATATGCTCTTGGACTTCATAAAGACCAAAGCAACCTTCAGGTCGCACGCCGCGAAAACTCTGTGATTGAGCTGGAAAAGAACTTCGAGCAAAAATACAGTGGTTTTGATCCTTCAAAAGATGAGTCTTATATTATATTTGAGATGGCGCAGAAAAAGAATCTGGGACAGAGTCTGAAATTCGCGGATCTTGCTCAAAAGAGTCTTGTAAAAGAGGCAAAAAGGGCTGACAGGGGGGTGAAGCAAGC
>NZ_CAJMXD010000258.1:0-4187 GCF_905219685.1 Barnesiella sp. CU968 | reverse complement strand
TATCTACAATCATAATGGACATTAGGAATATAGCCAAGATTGTATTCAGACTGATTGTGTCAGTTTCGGTTCTTTTGAAACCATCTTATAGTCATTCAATGCCGCAACTTCCAGAATCTGATTTATCATGGAAAAATGTAACTGTCGATAGTAAAAAAACTGCGGTTTTTTGCCTTTTCAGAGATAGTCATGGATTAATGTGGTTGGGTACTAACAGTGGATTATATTTTTATGATGGAGTAATGACTCATCCAGTTGGAGAGAACACCCTGTTTGGTACTCAAATATATTCCATTTTAGAAAAAAACGACAAGTTGTACATTGGTAGTAACAATGGTCTATTAACTTATGATTTTCAGGTGGGAACAGTCTCGCAATATGAAGTAGAGACACCTCAGGAAATTAGAACTATGTTGTTAAATGACGATGAACTGTGGATTGGAGGGCTGAATGGTATAAGCAAGCTGAATCTTAGAGATAAAAACATTCATGATTATACTGATGGATTGCCGCATAGATCGGTATATTCACTATTACGTGATAGTAGAGGCATTCTGTACGTTGGCACATATAATGGGATTGCAAGGTGGGACTCTCAAACCCAAACTTTTAAATCGGTAAGGGTGCGAATAAACAATATCGACCAATATCCTTTGTTTGCAAATTGCCTTCTTGAAACAGAAGACAATGAGAGCATCTATGTGGGAGGAGAAGGTTATCTCTATAAATATACTCCTGCCAATGATCATTGGGATAAAGTAATGCTCGTGGATATGAATAATATTAAGAGTCTGTCAAATGGAGAAAACGGTCATGTATTAATAGGAACTGATAATGGTGTATTTGATTTACAGAATGATTACATTAAGCACTATAGGCATGATTCTCGTCAAGAATTGAGTATTGCAGACAATGAAATCTGGTGTATATATGCGGACAGTCAGCATAATGTATGGGCTGGACATGGGCGAGGTTTTTCTATTGCATCCAATTCTAATTCTTTAAGAACAGTTAAATTAAGTGCACTTACGCATTCCGGGGAAGGAAATGAAATCCATTCAATATATCGTGATAGCAGGAATAACTTATGGTTTGGTGGAACTAATGGTGTCATCAAATTATCCGGTGATTCAATGCCTAAATGGTATAGGCATTCAGATTCGCCCAATTCTTTATCACATAACCGAATACGTGCAATTTTAGAAGATAGCGAATATTCAATGTGGTTTGCAACAGATGGAGGCATAAACAGGTATAATCCAAGCAATGATAGTTTCGATGTGTTCCATGTTGTAGATAGCCTTGGAGACCATAATTCCAATTGGGTTTATTCATTGGTAGAAGACAACGGGTACTTTTGGATTGGAAGCGTTCTAAATGGAATTCATTATGTAAATAAGGATAAATTAAAGATTGATGGAGGTACTGTTGTCTCTGATATGTCCATCAATGCCGAGGCACAAAATTCACATAATATTTTGTTAGCAAACAATCTTGTTAATGACATCATTAAAGACGTCAAAGGAAATTTGTGGATTCTTTTGTTTCGAGACAATGCTTTAGTAAAATATACTCCAGCCAAAAAGCAATTCCTTAAATATGACATATTTGAACTCACAGGTGGCTACCCCACTAATATCTGTGCTGATAATGATGGTCGAGTGTGGTGTGCATTTAAAGGGGGAGTTGTGATATTTGACAATAATGAGCATAAGATAGTCCGGTTCCCTGATACGAATAGTGACGAAACAACGCTTGCTATGGGTAAAGTTGGTGATGGAATGTGGATATCTACACAGAGTAATGTCTGGAGGATAGACGGCAAATCGTTGAAGACATTTATACTTCCCATACCTCAAAAGTCATATACAGCTGTATTTGAAGACACTATCAATAATAAGGTTTATCTTGGGGGGACTGATGAAATATTGGAAGTTGATAACAACGTGATTGGAGGCAGCATGGATTATAAGACCATCCGTATGATTCTCAACGATCAAGGAGACGGACACCTTAATCTTTCAGATCTAAAAAGCGGAGCGAAAGGTATAAAAATACCTTATGGCGGTAACATTAAATTGGTTATCAGCACTTTGGACTATTCTCCGGAAACAGTACAAAGGTTTATGTATAAACTTGCTGAATCTACAACAGATACATTGGATGGTTGGATTGTTATGCCGGAAGGTTCTAATACGATAACATTCTCTGACTTAACAATGGGAAATTATAGACTTCTTGTGAAGACAGTTGGCTCCCCAATGGAACCGATTTCAATACCACTAACGGTGAATCCTCCAATTGTNTTGTCTTGGTGGGCTATACTTATATATATTATAGTCGCACTAGGAATAATATATTGGATTGTTTGGTATACAAAAAAAAGAAATATTCGTGTTTTTCAAGAGCAAGAGAGACAGACAGCATTGGAAAATGTAGAAAGGAAACTATCTTTCCTCTCCACTATTTCTCATGACTTGAAAACTCCATTGTCAATGATTCTTGGTCCGGTTAGTCTGATGAAAGAGCGAGCTAAAGATTCTGAAAGCAAAAAGAATATAGAAACAATATATGATAATGCTGTTAGACTTAATAATATGATTCACCGAACATTGGAGTTGCAACATCTGGAGGATACCGATGAGAATTTACTTATACTTTCAATTTTTGATATCGTGGAATTTTGTAAAGGTGTTTTTGAAATATTTAAAGAGAACAACCAAAACAAGAACTTCTTTTTTCATACATCTTGTCAACAGATTCTCATTGAAGCTGATGCGGTAAAATTTGAGTCTGTAATTACCAATCTTTTATCAAATGCTTGTAAATACTCGGATGAAGGAGCAACAATATCTTTGGGTATAAGTACACGAAACAATAATGTTGAAATCATAGTGTCAGATGATGGCGTCGGGATATCAGACACAGATCAATCTCTTGTGTTCCAACGAATGTTCAGGGCTCCGTCAACATCAAAATTACGAGAAGGAACAGGTCTTGGTTTATATCTGATAAAAAAGTATCTTGAACTTATGGGCGGAAACATAAATCTATACAGCAAGGAGAATCAAGGTACATCTTTTGTCGTAACGTTGCCTATATCAGAAAAGATTATTCCTGAAGATTATAAAAGTAATGCTTCTCAAGACAGCGATAAGTCCAAAATTCTTATCGTAGAAGACAACCGCCAAATTTCCGCATTCATAATGGGAATCCTGAATGATAACTTTACATCTCTTTCAGCTGAAAATGGTCGTTCCGGTCTTGCGATTGCAGCTTCATTTGCCCCTGACCTGATAATCGTTGATGAAATGATGCCTATTATGAGCGGGCTTGAGATGGTTAAGCGAATGAAGCAAAATCCACGGTTAGCACCTATTCCAATAATAATGCTTACTGCCAAATCTGACAATAAGACTGAAAATGATAGTATCAAGTTAGGTATAGATGTGTTCATGACGAAGCCATTTGAGCCATCATCTTTATTGGGAAGAATCAATCAACTTTTGAATGCTCGAACAGAAATAAAAGAAAGAGTACGAATACAGACTATAACTGAAGCTGAGTCAAAGCCTATTGAGGCAGANTCCACAAATGAAAAGTCCCTTGCTAAAATCGCAAAGATTATAGAGGACAATATCTCAGACCCCGATTTGAATGTAAACCTACTTTGTGAGAAAAGCGGAATCCCCAATAAGCAGCTTTATCGTCTTATTAAAAAGTACATGGGACTTCCTCCGTTAGATTACATCAGAAGTGTCAGACTTCAAAAAGCAGCAGTTCTTTTAAGCCAGCACAGATTCACTGTTGCAGAAATTTGTTATATGGTAGGATTCAAAACGCCATCTTATTTTGCTAAATGCTTTCAGAACCAATTCGGTGTCAAGCCAAGTCAATATCAGTCGGATGATGAGGCTGTTGACAAAAAATAAGACAAATAGTATGCTTTTAACAGCCTAACAGGGGGGTGGGTCTAATTTGTTGCATCAATTGTCCGATAATTTTATATCTGTCTGCTATATGTAAAGTAAATTTGCAACTAGACCTCAGGTACTAATTGACAGGTAATAAAGATTGTTTTTAGTTTTGGAAATGGCTAATACCATTTGATCGATACTGTTTCTTTGAGTGTGTCTGACGCCGGCCACTAAAAAAGGACCAGCCAAATTTTGACCGGTCCTGACAAG
>NZ_CAJMXD010000257.1:0-4199 GCF_905219685.1 Barnesiella sp. CU968 | reverse complement strand
GTTTATTGTTTTTACAAGCAGTAGTCGGCATACGAGCTCCTCTCTGGTCTCGTGGGCTCGGAAATGTGTATCAGATACAGCGATATTCCTTCCATCGGGCACCAAGTCCCATATAATCGTTGGAAGTGAGATCTATTCCCAGCAAATCCGTACGGTCCTGCGGGATATTGCGAAGCCTGTTTTCCGCATCGAATTTTTCGAGAATCTTCCGGTATTCGTCAAATGGAGTCATTGCCATACATTTCCGCAATTATTTTCAACAAAGCATCGCAAAGTTTCTCAACCTGAGTGTCGGATACAGCGAGATAAGGCGGCATTATATATGCGTTTTTTCCAAACGGACGGATCCATACCCCCTCTCTTACACATTTTTTCTGAAACACACCGAGATTGACATTATCTTTGAGCTGTATAACGCCTATGCCCCCCAGTATTCTGACATCATCCACTGATTTCCAGTTTTTCGCTATGGAAAGCTTATCACGCATAATCTCTTCTATCCTGTGTATGCGTTTCTGCCAGTCTGACTGTAGCAACAGGCGGGTAGATGCCAGAGCAACAGCGCAAGCGAGAGGATTGCCCATGAATGTCGGACCATGCATCATGCAGCCTGACTGGGAGGCGGATATTCTGTCGGCTACATTTGCCGAAGCAGCTACGGCGGCAAATGTCATGTATCCTCCCGTGACAGCCTTCCCGATAAGCATTATATCCGGTTCCACGCCTGCGTGTTCCCATGCAAATAGTTTTCCGGTGCGTCCGAATCCAGTGGCAATTTCATCAAATATCAGCAATATGCCGAGTCTGTCGCATGTCTGGCGCAATTCACGGAGATATTGCGGATGGTAGAAACGCATGCCTCCGGCACCCTGCACTATCGGTTCAAGAATAACACCGGCGAGAGTTGCGGCATTTTCTTCAAGGATTTCAAGCATCGGTCTGAAGTCTTCGGGATTCCATTCCTCACCGAACCTGCATTGCGGTGCTGGCGCAAAATGCCTGACAGGGAGAGCCGGACCGAATGCCCCGTGCATGCCGGTCACAGGATCGCATACGGACATGGCGTTCCAAGTGTCGCCATGATAGCCGGAGCGTATGGTGGCGAAGTTTGTTTTTGCAGGATTGTCGCAAGCCTGAACAGCCATCTTCATAGCCACTTCCGTAGCCACAGAACCTGAATCGGCATAGAAAATATGGTTCATGGAAGGGGGCAGAATGGAGAGCAGCAGTTTGCCGAGGTCAATTGCCGGCTGGTGTGTAAAGCCTCCGAACATGACATGCGACATTTTATCAATCTGAGTTTTCAAAGCCTCATTGAGCACGGGGTGGTTATAACCGTGTATCACGCACCACCACGATGACATACCGTCGATCAGTTCAGTGCCGTCGGCAAGGGTGATTACCGCTCCTTCCGCGTGATCTACCTTATAGGTGGGAAGCGGGTCATGAGTCGATGTATAAGGATGCCACAGGTGGCTGCGGTCGAATTTGTCGTGAATGCTGTCCATGTCAGTCAATGAAAAAAACCTTTACAAAATTAAACAAAATATGCAAGGAATTCAATTTTCAATTGCGAAATTTAGATTGTGTCATCACCTGTTCGCGCAACGATATTGCAAAACAGCTTCTTATGTCATGGGTCCTGGGTGCGCGATAGATGTCACACCGGATCGACATCATAATAAATAACCGAGGTTTTAATCTGCGGAATCTCTGCCAGTCTTGCGTGCGCGGCGCGCAGGATATCCTTGACCTTTTTCATGGAAGCTCCAGCCTCTATCTTAAGCATGACAGACTGGATATACCACAGTGCCACCCGGCTTACGAATGGTTTTTCCGGTCCGAGCACTCTGTCTCCGAATATATCGCGCAAGGCTTTGGCAAGAATGACGGCACCCATGTCGGCTGCCGCTGCATCCTTGTTTTTCAGGTATATGTTTATTATGCGGGTGAAAGGGGGATATGAATACCGCTTGCGTTCTTCGAGTTCCTCGTTGTAGTATGCCTTATAGTCGTGGGCACGCACATGACGGAGAATGTTATCGTCAGGCTTTGTTGTCTGAATGAATACTTTGCCGGTATCCTGTCGCCTTCCCGCTCTTCCCGCAACCTGCTCAAGCATGTTGAAAGCTCTTTCACTGCTTCGGAAATCCGGAAAATTCAACAGAGTGTCCGCATTGATAACTCCCACCACCTTTACTTTCTCGAAATCGAGTCCTTTTGAAACCATCTGAGTCCCTACAAGAATATCTGTCTGGTGGCTTGCAAATTCCTCGATTATTTCCTGATAGGCATCTTTATTGCGGGTCGTGTCAAGATCCATTCTCGCGATTCTGTGTTCAGAGAACTCCTGGTGCAGCTCTTCCGCAATCCTTTCAGTGCCGTAGCCGTAGACCTCAATGGAATTTTGACCGCATGCCGGACAAAGTTTCGGAATCGGTTGGCAATATCCGCAATAATGGCATTTCAAAAGCCCTGAATTTTTATGATATACCAATGACACGTCGCAGTTGTGACATTTGGGAGTCCATCCGCATTGCTGACAGACCACAACAGGAGCGAATCCGCGACGGTTCTGGAACATAATCGCCTGTTTTTCCTCGGCAAGGGCATCTTTTGTGGCAAGTCGAAGCGGCTGCGACAATATTCCCTTGTTAAGTTTCTTTTTTCGTTGCAGGCGCATATCTACTATTTCAACATCGGGAAGACATGATCCTTCGAATCTCTCTTCAAGACTTACGAGACCGTATTTTCCCGAACATGCCTTGAAATATGTCTCGACAGATGGTGTCGCAGAGCCGAGAAGAGTGCTTGCTCCGTGCATCGAAGCGAGCATTATCGCCGCATCTCTCGCATTATATCGCGGAGCCGGATCGTACTGTTTGAAGGAGGATTCATGTTCCTCGTCAACAATGACCAGTCCGAGGCGCGCGAAAGGGAGGAATACAGAAGAGCGTACTCCAAGAATAATCAGAGGCTCGTTTGATGACAGAAGGCGTTTCCAGACATCAACACGCTCGTTGTCCGAGAATTTTGAATGGTATATCAGCAGCGTGTCTCCGAAAACCTTCCGCAGCCTGTCAGTCAGCTGAGTCGTGAGTGAGATTTCCGGCACAAGATAGAGAACCTGATTGCCTGATGCAAGCGCCGATGCTATAAGGTGAGTGTAGATTTCGGTTTTTCCTGAGCCTGTGACACCATGCAGAAGAGAGACCTGATGGTTTCTGAAAGACTCCTTCAGGCTCACAAGGGCTTTCGATTGCGCGTCTGAAAGAGGGGAGAGGCGGGGGCTGTGGTTTGCCGGAGCCGGGTTGAACCTGCTTAAAGTCTTCTTGACCATCCTGAATATCCCTTTGTCCACAAGGGCGCGGATCACGGACTGTGACGCCCCCGAGACTTCAATCAGTCTTTCCCTCGTCACATCCTCGGCTTTTTCCTGGTGCCTCATCCATCCCGAAAGCTCAAGAAATGCGATAAGTGTCTTTTCCTGCTGCCGGGAGCGGGATGTCATGTCGAAAAATTCATGAAGCTTTTCGTTGTCGTTTTTGTCTGCCGTAAGTTCCACGAAAGTCATTTTCCTGGGACGGTATCTTTCCACAACTTTTTCATCGATTTCCACTATCCCGGTTTCCATAAGTGAGTTGATCGTGCGTGTTGCATTCTTTATCCCGGTTGTGGATTCGATTTCAGAAATCTTAAGCCGTTTCTTGTTCTGCAGGGATTGTATTACCATAGCCTGGCTTTCATTTAGCCTGATGCCCTCCGGCATTTCAAAATCATTGTTCAGACTTACAAATGTTTCGCTTTCCGGCTTTAGTCCGGTGGGAACAGCCGCCTTGAACACCTCTCCCGGAGAACACAGGTAATACTCTGCAATCCAGTGCCAGAGTTTCAGCTGAGGGTACCTGACCACAGGCGTCGGGTCAAGCAACGCCATAATCTGTTTTACATCGTATCCTGCCGGAGCCTGGGAGTGAATATGCTCCACAATACCAGTGTAATACTTTTTTTTGCCGAACTGCACGAGCACACGCGACCCCTTGCAGAGGTCGTGTCGCATCTCTTCCGGGATCTCATAAGTGAATGTGGAATAGAGAGGCAGCGGCAATATTATTTCGGCATACATGATGCAAAGTTAAACAAAACATCACTAAATCATGTATATAATTAGGATTATTTTGCTAAATTTGCAACTTGAA
>NZ_CAJMXD010000256.1:0-4221 GCF_905219685.1 Barnesiella sp. CU968 | reverse complement strand
GACTCGCCCGGAGCAACAAGACCGGAAGCCGGTTCGAGCGTGCGCACAAACAATGTCTGGGGAGCTTCGAACCTCACAGCAGTGCCGGTACCGAATTCTTTATAGCGCTGATTGTCTGCAGTCGGTTCAAAACTTCCGAAATAGTCTGCAATGTCTGCCGAAGTTACGGTCACCTGATCTGACAATTCCGGATCATTAATTCCGCAGAAGAGCGTGCTTCCCTGCTGGAAGAAGTCTGCTGCCACATAATCATCATAGAAAATTTCAATATCACCGGTGGGCGAAAGTGAAATATGGAAAGATACAGGAGCATAATCCGTGTCATAAACAACGGCAAGCACATTGGAGAAGTTCACTATAAAGTTGCCATCCTTCCAGGCATATTCAACTTTTGATTCCGGTCCCATCTGAAGCTGTGTTCCATACGCAGATATCAGACCTGTGCCCTGGATGCTGACGGAGGTCTCCGTAAGGGGTGCCCTGAACATCAAGTCACTTAGAGAGAAAAGCAAACCTCCATAAGAAGTTACATAAACCTTGTCATAATTCTTTCCATAATAAGGGAAAGAGAATCCGAGTGAAATCGCTTTTGAAATATAAGCCTTGTCATTGAATCCGGATGTTATATCCACTGCATTCACAAGAGCCGGCGCAGCTTCATATTCGAATGAATTGTAGCCATCAAGAGTTGAAGAAACGGTATAACCGAACTTGTGAAGTTTTGCAGCACCCTCAATTGTCTCATCTGAGAATTTCGGGAACACATACTCAAGAGGATATTTACCTGTATTCGAAATCTTGAACGAAAGTTCTTTGGGTTCTTCACCGAGTGTAAGGGTACCCGCTTCCACGACAGCAGGATCCACAGTTAGCTTGGCGGGTTCGGTTGCGACACCCCTTACAAGGATCTTGACTTCACGACCATCTGCATCTTTGAATGTTATGGTGCCGGAATGAGATCCCGCTTCTTTGGGAGCGTAGGTTAGTTCAAGTTTTGTAGTAGTACGCGCAGGGAAACCGCTTTGCACAGATTTCGGACCTTGGAAATGCTCTGAGCTTGAAATGATATTCTGAGAATATATACCTGCCGAATTTTTGGAACCGCGGAACGATCCGTAGCCCTTGTTATAAACTTCAACAACGATTGTCTTGCTCTGACCGGCAAGCATGCTGCCAAAATCAACAACTTTGGGAACTGTGACAGAAGGTTCGTTTCCACTTACTGCAATAGTAACAGGAACGCTCTTCAATTTGTTCTCGCTCTCATTGGTAGAAATATTGACAGTCATCTTGTAATCGCCATTCACGAACTTGCGTCCGTCTGCCTTCACTGTAACAGTCTGGGTTTCCCCGTTCTTTACAGTTCCGGAAAGCGGATCAAGCTCAAGCATCTCACTCCAGTCCGGATTGAGTGAACGCGCCTTTACGCCCCATACGAATGTATCAGCCAGCGATTCGTATATACTGCCTTTAAGGGCAGTTGAAAGCTGAACCCAAGTCTTACCCATGTCGTTACTCATGAAGCTGTTTGAGGCAGCTCCCTGGATAGAAGTCTTAGCCATGCCCAAAGGATAGCCTTCCTGACCTGCGTCATAGTGAGCCACAACCCAGAACGACTCTCCGGGAGCAAAATGAATCTGCTGCTTGAGAGGTATGTTGTAATTGTAGGCAAAGAAATCATATTTAACATCCGTGATCAGGGTTGCATTGGAAATTGACACGTCTCCCTTATAAATGCTTATCTTGGGATCAGCACCATATGCACCCGACAAAGGAGCCTCAAAATACAGGTCGGTAAGGTTAAAACCGTCGGGATATTTATCGGGATCCACCTTGAACCATTGTGCCAGCGAATTTGGCAATGTCTTGTCAGACTCGCCGATCATGGCATACAGGAGTTCATAAGAATATATCTCGGCAGGATAGTCGTCGGCATCATATTCGGCAGACGCAGCTACGGCTGCGAGATTTGCGGCTGTAGTCGAAAGCTGACCCTGGAATGGCCTTACAGTTCCGGGAAGAGGACGTCTTGACTGCGTAAGAACGCTGACTGTGCGTTTTGCAGCAGCCCATTTGAGCAGACCTTCCGCTTCGTTTCCAATTGTAAGGCTGGATGTCACGACAGGAGTCGCAGCCGTGGCAGTCATACTTAACGAAGACTCTGCTATAGTCATCTTCGGTCCGGCATTCGTTTTGATCGACTTAACCGGAGACAGTAATGATGCCTTGCCCCAACGGTTTACAGCCTGCACTGCGACATAATATGTCGTAAGGTTATTCAGATTATTCAATTCAACCGAACAAGGATCGCCCGAGTTAAGGAACTTGGAGTCTACGACCACACTCGGAAGCTTGGTCAGATCGCTCTCCGCAGTGAATGGTTCGGTAGAATAATATACAATATGATTATTGACATTATTGTCGGGAGATGCCGGAACTTTCCAGGAAACATTGATATTGTCCTGAGTAGCCGTAAGCTCAAAATCGGAAACAGCATCAGGAGCACCGGTAGCATTCATGCTCACAGCTTTTGTAGCGTCAAGATAACCGCTTCCGAATAGACCTTCAACACTGCTGTTGTTTCCATATCCATAGAAGTCATTCACGGAAGTCAGAAGCTGGGTACGCAGAGTCTCGTTGATGAATGTCGGTGAGCCATATTTTGAAAGGACAAGAGCGGCGACACCGGAAACATGCGGAGTAGCCATTGACGTTCCTTCATTGTAACCGTACTCATTGCCGGGAAGTGTTGAAAGCACACCTTGTGCCTCACCATAGTCCAGAAGACCACCCGGAGCCACGATGTCCGTACCGGGACCGTTACAGGAATATGAAGCCGGCGTCAACTCGGAAGTCATTGCCGCAACTCCGATAACCTTTTCATAACAGCCGGGGTAGTAGTTACCGGTCTTTCCTTCATTACCCATAGCGAAGATACAGAGTCCGCCTTTCATGTTATCGGATCGCGCCTCAGCTGTGAAATAATCAATTGCATCAAGCACAGCCTGCTCATAATAACCGTCGCCGGGCCAACCCCATGAACATTGAGCTATGGTAGCACCTTTTTCAGCAGCATATACGATAGCAGCTGCGAAATCTCCTTCTGCAGTACCGGAACGGGAATCGAACACCTGGCAGGAGATCATTTTCACACCGGACCCCGGAGTTCCGTCACCACCTGCCACACCGGCTACACCGATACCGTTATTGTTGACTGCAGCAACTGTTCCGGCAACGTGAGTACCGTGGGAATGAGGATATATCTTGGCTTCGTTGGTACAGAAGTTCCATCCGTAAATATCATCAGGATAACCGTTGCCGTCATCGTCCACGCCATCCTTGCCATTAAGCTCGGCTTCATTAACATAAATATTGGCGGCAAGATCTTCGTGAGTATAATCCACACCGCCGTCAATTATCGCCACGAGCACGTCCTTGCTTCCGGTCGTGGTTTTCCAAGCATTGAACAAGTTAATATCCGCACCCGCCACACTGTAGGGGATATCACCGAAGTTCTGGTAATGCCACTGTTTAGGCAGGTATGGATCATTGAAGGGCATCGCCCCGGCGGCTTTAACCACTTGGGAACGATCAAGTTTGCGGAAGCCTTTCGCACCTTCCTGCAGCGACATCGGAGTAACGAGCTCGGAACGCTCGACACCTGCGGTTGTCGCGAAAATCTTCCGTGCTTCCTCGGGNGAAACCGTCTCATCAAAATTTATCACATACCAGCGGTCAAGTCCGTATTTCGCTCTCTGTTTTGCGAATTTCTCCACATACGGAAGCATCGGACGAATACTGACCGCTTTCACATCGCGTGCCGCCCTGTCAAAAGGTGTGATACCCGTAGTCACTGCTCCTTTCGACTGCATCAGGGGGGCATGTCCCACCTTCAGAGCCATTTCAGGTTGCAGCTTCACGCGAATCACTCCCTTCTTCGGGGTGCCTGCGCCTGCTCCTTGTGCTGTGCCTGAGCAAAAAATCGCTGCTACAAGCATTATGCACATCAGAAGTTGGCTTTTCTGCATAAGCTGTTGTTGTTTAATTGTTAATAATATATTTCAAAGATTACTTCCTGATATAAATTTGTCCCTACTTCTTAAACACGCCATCAAATTCATGTAGCGTGTCAATTACTAAAGGATACGAGATCTAAAAAATCTCTTACGCTTTTATACAAAGAAAATAATATTTATATGCAAAGTTAGTAAAATAAATCAT
>NZ_CAJMXD010000255.1:0-4238 GCF_905219685.1 Barnesiella sp. CU968 | reverse complement strand
ATGCACCTCAATCCCTTTGCCGCTCCCTTTGCGAAAGAGTATTGCTCCGGTATTATGTATAAATGGACGGGCAACACGGCATACGAGATTGTCTTTCTCCTCGCACTTCATCCGGTTTCCGGTAAACACGAATACCATGCCTTCCTCTGCCGACGGCGTTATTTCGAGCATGTCGCAGAATGACTCGGGATTCGAAGGCGTTCCTGCGTAATTCCCCACAGGGTAAAACACAGTCTGCAGATCGTGATAACCGTCTTCGCGGCGCCTCACGATCTGCAAACCTATGTTGATCTTGGCATTGACAAACGTCATCATAATATTCTGATCCATCTCCAGCCATACACCTCCTTGGCATGGCGCTTGATATACCTTCCGAGAACCTCCGGCTCCTCCACCACCTTGCCGTCTCGTTCGGAAGCGTGGATAAAATGCAGTCCGTCATCACGCCTGACCACATAACCCATCTCCCAGACATCCCTGTCGGGTTCGGGAGTGAGAAGCATGATAAGGTCTCCGTCTTGGATTTCCGGACCAACCTGTTTCCATTCGGAACTTTCCCTTTTCATATGCGGAATCTTGAACGTACGGTAACCGAACTCCACCATCCGCTGACGCTCATATGTTGCGGAGTCTTTCAACGCGACGTATTCATCGCGGTGTCTTCCTACATAGTCAAGCGATTTCGTCTTGAAATTATTTGAAAAATCCTCTGTCAGTTCTTTCACATTTCCACGTGCGCGGTTGTCGACAATCCAGTCTCCACCGTAAACCATACGTGATGGAAAACCATCGGCTTCCCCTCTGCGGAATGTAAGTTTCTCCAACGCCATTTCAAGATCTTTTGCCCTGGAATGTCCGGGAGATGTGGCAGTCTTGGCGAGAGCGGCGACCATGTTGACAAACGAGAAATCATCAAATCCGTCAAGACGGATCTCCGCCACACCCAAAGAATCCTCTTTTGTTACCTGCACATAGGGAACTCCTACAAGCCGGGAGGCTACAGGACCGCATATTTTAGCCGGATCTCCTCCGGGATTATGAAACTCGCGTATGATCTCCATCGCTTTCGTGGTGTCCGCCTCGCAATGGAACTTCTGCGCCATGACGGGGTGTGCTGACAATCCCAGACATAACGCCGCCAACATACCTCCGAATATATTTCTTGCTGTGTCGATTTTCACTTACCTGTATTTTTGAATACCTTTATTTCCAAAACAATTTTTCAATATCCCAGTTCCTGACCTTTCCTTACGGCTGGAATACCCTCTTTCATCCATTTCGGCATCGGATCGCCTTTAAGATAATGGTCGAAGAACTGCTGAAGCCGTACTGTTATATCCTTTCGGTTCTTGCGGGCGCGGATATTGTGGGCTTCTCCGTTATACTGAAGCATCCACACCGGTTTCTGAAGCCTGCGCAATGCCATGAACATCTCTATGCCCTGATACCATGGGACAGCACCGTCCTGATCATTATGCATAATCAGCAGCGGAGTCGTGACACGGTCGGCATGAAACAGAGGTGAGTTCTGAATATACAGTTCGGGAGCTTCCCAGAGATTGCGACCGATACGGCTTTGTCCCTGCTCATACTGCGCCTGACGAGAGTCTCCGGATTCCCAGCGGATTCCGCCGAATGCCGAAGTCATGTTTGCAACCGGAGCACCCGACCCTGCACATGCGAACATTTCGGTACGCGTCACAAGATAAGCCGTCTGGTATCCGCCCCAGCTCTGACCGTCGATACCTATACGCTCCTTGTCTATCCACGGATAACGGCGACACATCTCTTCGGCTCCGGAGCATACATAGTTATAGCAGCTTTCGCCCGGAAGACCCGGTGCATAATGGATGTCGGGAACAAATATCACATAGCCACGGCTAACATAGAAGGGATAATTCACCCAGCTCCATGAGGGTTCCATGGTGTAATGACGGTAGAGGTCTTCGCTGCCGGTTTCGTAAAACACGCACAGCATCGGGTATTTTTTGCTTGGATCGAGATTCTCCGGCACATACAGGACTCCTTCCGATTCCTTGCCGTCGTATGCACGCCATTTTACCAGCTGCGCCGTTCCCCAGTTATAGTCTTTCATCTGTGGGTTCGCATCTGTAAGCTGCAATGCCTTGCCAAAATCGTTGCCGCGGCAAAGCCATATATCGGGAGACTCGGAGAAATTCGCGCGCTGCCAGGTGTAGACATTACGGTCAAGCGCTTTACGCACCTGCGTGTAGGCATGCCCGTCAAGCACTGTCAGTGCAGGCTTCACATTTTTTCCATAGACAGCAGTCGCGAGACCGTTGTATTTGTCGGTATAGTCAAACACTTCAAGGAGCATCTCTCCGCCGCGTTTTACAAATCTCTCTTCTGGGTCTGTCTTCAGATAGCGGAAACGAAGGTTGCGTTTGCGTCCTTCGCCGCCGGTCACGCATTCCGGTTTCCTCTTTCCCTGCGGGTCTACAGCCCAGATATCGAACTTGTCGTATATAAGCATCGCCTCGTCGTCTGCGCTCCAGCAGGCTCCGCCCCACGGTTCCGCAGGCATCGGATGGTCATCCTCGTCATTCCATACAAGCACCGGCATCGATGCTGTCATGTTCACAGTGTCTCCGGTAGAGATATTATATGAATAATAGTTTCTGTCGTCAAACCATGTCACATATTTGCCGCCCGGTGAGAGCGAGGCAATGCCTGCAGGCACTTTACCAAGCACCCTCTTACGTCCGTCATTGACGTTGACAAGAGAAATCTCCACAGGGGAAAAATAATTCCACTGCCCTTCCACAGCATCTGCGGTGGGGTCCTTGACCAATGCCCAGTCTCCGTCCCAGCGGTCTGCGCCTTCGGCTGTCGCCAGCGGTGCGGAATATACCAGTGTCTGGTGCATTGTGCCCAGATCTATTACAACCGGATAGTTCTTTTCGCGGACCTTGCCAACATTCTTAAGCTCCTGCGGCGGTGTCATCGGCGCGTCCCACCTCCATATGTCAAGAGCGGGATTCTCGAAATCCACGATAGTCGTGTCATCGGGAGCTATAATCGGCGCGACTCCGGAAATAAGTCTTTGTCCGTTGCGCGAGAATACAGGCTTGGTGTACTGGTTTGGAACCAATGTGTCTCCCGCCGCGCTCATAAACATACTCTTTATTTCCCGCGGACTTTTCATCGGGTTTTCAAGACGGGCATGATAGATAGAGGCATGTACTGTGCCGCTCTTCGCGCTGTCGTCTGACGCGACATATACCAACTGACTCCCATCATGGTCAAACACGGGAGAGCCGTAAAACTTCTTGTCCCTGTCAAGTATCACATAAGATGTGTCTGGAAGAAGAATAACTCCGACACCGCTTGAGGAAAGCGAATCTTTATCACATTTCTTGGTGCTGACAGCGATTTTAGAACCACTACGGTCGAAACCATAATTCTCAACCCATTTCGTAACCTTTGTAACACCGGAGGGAAGATGTCTTAGCACCAATGGCTTGGCGACCTCCTTCTCTTTCAGTATCTTTGCGGGAAGATACGTTGTGTCACAACTCGAAAATGCAATCCAGTCGCCCCCCTTCATACCGATCTTATACGACAGCACATACGCTATTTTCTCCACTCCGCCTGTGGAAAGATTCACTATGGCGAGTGAGTCCTGAGGGAGGTCAAGATCTTTCTTCTTGTCGATCTTCGCCTTCCGTGTTTTGGCATATTCCGCCTTTACCAGCGATATGCCCCATTTGCCGTCGGCAGTGAACGATGCCTGATAACCGCGCGGTATCGCTATCTGCTTCTTTGTGCGGGTATTGTAGAAATAGAGGCATCCGTCGCCCTCCTGCGGGTCTACGGAATAAGCCGCCCATTCTCCGCTGTCGCTGAGTCCGGTGTTACGCACGCTCTTCCAGTTGTCAAACGATGTGTGGTCAAGAGCTTTCTTGGTTCCCGTCGCGACTCCTGCGACGGCAAAGCCTGCTATTATTAGCGCGATATGCCCTGTCTTCATGTCAGTCCGAATCTTTGTGGCTGTTTGGGAAACTTTGTGTTTTAGAGTGCTGTCTGAATCCGCTCACTCTGCTTCTATAGCTTGCTGAGCACATGCCCCATTCTCTCTTTCTTGGTGTGCATGTATCTCGAATTATATTTGTTCGGAGCAACCTCGATAGGCACGTTCTCCGTAATCTCAAGTCCGTAACCTTCAAGCCCGATGCGTTTCATCGGATTATTGGTCATCAGACGCATCTTCCGTATAC
>NZ_CAJMXD010000254.1:0-4239 GCF_905219685.1 Barnesiella sp. CU968 | reverse complement strand
CTCCATTATTATACCAACGTAATAGGAATGTCGCCTGAGGTGGGAACCACTGACTCTTATTCGGGTACCAACAACTATCCCCCGATCAGAAAGTTCTCCTTCAGTGTGAAAGTATCATTCTAATTGCCATTTAAAAGAATAATTATGAAAACGAGAATAATTTCAGGCGCGCTTCTGATATGCGCAACATGCGGTCTTACCGCGTGTCACGATGATTTGAATGTTACGCAGCCAAGTCAGCTTACTTCCCGTTCTATGTGGAACGAGGAAAGTGATGCCGAGACGGCAGTCAACGGACTCTATACTCTTCTTCGTTCAACAATGGCAGATGGTATGGTGGTCTGGGGAGAACTGAGATCAAATCTGTATAAATCAGGTAATGTCAATGACGCGTTCTTCAACAGAGTGGGAACGAATGTTATCATGATGGACGATGCGGGCACGAACTGGAACAGCCTTTATCAGACTGTAAATGCCGCAAACCTTATATTGCGACATGTGCCGGACATTACGTTTGTCAAGTCGACAGATCGTGATGAGGCTCTTGCCAATGCGTATTTTGTACGTGCATTGTGTTATTATTATATAGCAAGAACCTGGGGTGACGCTCCTCTTCTTACCAGAGGTTTTGAGTCAGAACGCCAGGAAGATATGTATCCGACACGCACACCTGTGGCACAGCTGTTTGCTCTTATAGAGTCCGACATAACTGAGGCTTTGCGACTCATGCCTCCGGGAAAGAAACTGCATCAGGCGTCACCTGCGGCTATCAATATGCTTAAGGCGGATTATTATCTTTGGAAAGCTTCTCGTCTTGGAGGCGGTCGTGACAGTTTTGCCACAGCTCTTGCCGCCGCGAATGATGTGATCGGAGCGGGATATGAACTGTTGCCGAAATGGGCGGATATTTTCAGAACCGACAATGAGAACAACAACGANTTCATACTTACTTTCCCCTTTACTGTGGGTGAGAATGTAACGGCAGGTTCTTCTCCCAATTCATATTCCTATTATCTTGCTCCGCGTAACGATGCGACCCGTCTTGAAGCAAACGGCTTCGGTCCGGATTATGTGCCGACCGGATCTCATGCGCAGTATGTTGTTGTCACAGACGAGTACCGTGATTTCCTTCTGAGCGCTCCTGATGATGTCAGAGGGGCGGCAAGTCTCAGAATATACACAGAACCGTTTATTACCCAGTCGGTACTTGTAGACAGAATCATAATCAAGTTCAAAGGGTCGTGGGAAAGCAATACCCGTGTCTTTGACAATGACATGCCGCTTTATCGTCTGGCAGAGGCATATCTGCTCAAGGCGGAAGCTGCAAACGGGATGGATGACATCGCAACGGCAACAGCCGCTTTGAATGAGGTGGCAAAGCGTGCACGCGGCATTGACGAGTATTATAAGAATCTCGACAAACGCGGCGTGACAGAGGGAATCATAAACGAGTCAAAGATGGAGTTTGTTGCAGAAGGGAAGATGTGGTGGCTGTATCTGCGCACAAACACTGAGTTTGAACTGATTTCCACACTTGTGGGTCGAGAGGGCGAGAAAAACGTCACTCTATGGCCGGTGGCGAATGTCTGCATAACTACAAATCCAAGAATAGAGCAGACGGAAGGTTATAAATAAACAGAAGCTTCTAAATAATGGGAAAGATCCGTAAAAAAACGCTGTTGGTCACACTGTGGTCTGTAATCTCTCTGGCGGTGCCTCCGGGCTCCGCCGAGGGAACCACGGTAGAGATGCTGGCACTTGACGTTCCGGTGCTGTCACATAAGGAATATAGTCCGGTTTTGCATTTTCGTGTTGTCGGCAATGGTGACAAACCATGGTATTTGAATGAAATAAAGGTTTCACTGAAGGGGTCGTCCCTTCCGGGAAATGGAGTGAGGTCGGCCTCTCTCTTTACCGGTACAAAAAAAGATCAGTATGGCAGAAAAGACCCCGGTAGCATGCTGTCGGTAGCGCAGCCTGCGGGCAGGACAATACACTTCAGGCCAGGATATAAGGCGATGTCAGATACTATTGAGTGCTGGGTGACTGTGAATCTTGATAAATCAGCATTTTCTCCGAAAGCGAAGCTCGTTGTGTCAGCATTGGAGGTAAAAGCCTCAGACGGAATGGCAATACCAGTGAATTTCGTTCCAGTTATAAGACGAATCGGCGTGGCTGTGCGCAACCCCGGTCAGGATGGCATACACACTTCGCGTATCCCGGGGTTGGAAACGACCTCAAAGGGAACTCTTATTGCCTTGTATGATGCCCGCAATGAAAGAGATGATGACCTGCAGGGGGATATTGACATAGTGATCAACCGTTCCACCGACGGCGGACGCACATGGGGACCGGTGATAAAATCAATAGACATGGGCGAATATGGCGGACTTCCGGAACGTTACAATGGTGTAAGCGATGGCTCCGTGCTGTATGATCCTAAAGAGGACGTGGTATATGCAACAGGTTTGTGGATGCATGGAATCCTTGACCCAAAAGATGGCAAGTGGGTGGAGAATCTGACAGATACATCTACCGTATGGAACCACCAATGGAGGTCGTGCGGCTCACAACCCGGATATGACATAAAGAGGAGTTCACAGTTTCTCATTTCAAAGAGCCATGACGACGGGCAGACATGGAGCGAGCCTGTGAATATCACGCGTCAAGTGAAAGATAGTGTACATTGGCTGCTTGCTCCGGCTCCTGGCAGAGGTATTGTGATGAAAGACGGAACTCTTGTTTTTCCGGCGGAGGGCAGAGACAGCACAGGCGGGGCCTATTCCACCATAATATATTCCCGCGACCAGGGAAAGACATGGACTTGCGGTGCTCCCGCCACGTTCAATACCAATGAATGCCAGGTGGTGGAACTGTCTGACGGTTCTCTGATGCTTAATGCGCGCCATAGGGCTAACCGTAGGCTAAAGACCGGTAACGGTCGTGCCATTGCTGTGACAAAAGACATGGGCAAGACCTGGACGGAGCATCAGACTTCAAGAAAAGCACTTGTGGAACCGGCATGTCAAGGATCCTTGTATCGCCATGACTACAAGCGGAACGGTACTGAAAAGCATGTGTTGCTTTTCTCCAATCCTTCTGATACAGACCGTCGAATCAGGCACACTATAAAAGTGAGTTTCGATGACGGGGAAACATGGCCGGAGGAATACTGGATGCTGCTCGACGGAGAATGGGGAGCCGGCTACTCCTGCATGACTTCCATAGACAACGAGACAATAGGTATATTCTATGAAGGAAGTCAGGCTGACATTCAGTTCCAGGCTATTCCTCTGGCTGATCTTCTTAAAGACAGGTATTGAAGTGATTTCAACCAGCTTCTGAAATTCTTTCAGCTTCATACACTGCTTGTGATTGTGGATTTCAAAAACCTTAACAATAGATTATAAATTATGAAACGTAGTGAAATAAACAAAAATATAGCTGAGGCGAAGGCTCTTATGGCGAAACTTAATTTTCATCTTCCGCAGTGGGTTTACTGGACTCCTGAAGATTGGAAATCAAAAGGCAAGGAATGCGATGAGATACGCGATTGTTCTCTCGGCTGGGATCTTACGGATTTCGGCTGGGGAGATTTCGACAACATAGGTTTGACGCTGATAACCATCCGTAACGGTAAACATGGTGACGGGCGTTATCCTAAACCATATTGCGAGAAAATCATGGTGGTAAAGGAGAATCAGGTTACACCCGAACATTTCCATTGGCTAAAGACTGAAGACATCATAAATCGAGGCGGAGGCACTTTGTGCATGAAACTCTGGATGGCGGACCGAGAGACCGAACAGCCTACGGACAAGGAGATCGAGGTTTCGATTGATGGTGTTAAAACGCGTGTAGCTCCCGGAGAGACAATCAGGATCGAACCTGGTCACAGCATTACTTATGTGCCCTATCTATATCATAAATTCTGGGGTGAGGGAGGAGATTGCCTTGTGGGTGAGGTTTCCACTACCAATGACGATGCTGCCGACAACCGTTTCCTTGTTCCCAAGGGGAGGTTTCCAAGGATCGAAGAAGACGAGGCTCCTGAGCATCTGTTATGTACTGAATATCCCGAGGCATGATGGAGGTGACAAAAGAAACTCTTTCCGGATTACGTCATGAGGATTTCAGATCGGAATTCGATGGATGTTCTACCAGACTCTATGTGTTGCGTAATGAGACAGGAATGGAGGTGTGTCTTACCAATCTTGGAGGAATCGTATTGTCTGTCAT
>NZ_CAJMXD010000253.1:0-4293 GCF_905219685.1 Barnesiella sp. CU968 | reverse complement strand
TCTTCATCCCATTACTTGGGCTGGTATGAGGAACAGGGAGAGCTTGTTGCGACAAATTTGCCAGAGAACGAGATTATGGGAACCCGCCCCCTTCCCACCAAATCAAGTGAAGTAGGCTGGACTTGGACAAAACTCCGGGACATAAACTATTTTCTTCAGTATTCACATCGTTGCGCCGACAAGGAAATTCGAGAGCATTACGAAGGTGTGGCATATTTTTTCAGGGCTTACTTCTATTACAATATGCTGACAAAATTTGGCGAAGTGCCGGTTTATCTGGAACCAATTGGCTCAAGCGATGTTGCCAGCCTTTGCAAGCCGCGCGATAGCCGCGAAGAGGTGATAAACCAAATTCTCGAAGACTGCGACCGGGCATTCAACCAAATGCTTCCGCAAGGGAAGAAAACCACAGAGGTATGCGCCTGGACTGCATTGGCACTGAAATCGCGTGCCGCCTTGTTTGAAGGAACATTCAGGAAATATCATGATGGAGACCCTTTCAATCCGAATCATCTTCCTTGGGATGAACTTTTGAAAATATGCGCAGAGTCATCTAAAAAACTTATAGAAGAGGGTGGATACTCACTCCATAAGACCGGGAAAGAGCCTTATAGGGAGATGTTTTATTCGACCGAAGCCAACGCCAATGAGTATATCTGGGCACGAATCGCAGGTGTCAGTGCAGGTAAGATGCATAACGCCAACGATCAGCTGATGAACAGGGGTGTCGGAGCTACCAAACGTATGATATGCTACTATCTCAACTCAGACGGTACAAAATTCACTGATCGTCCAGACTGGAATACAGTCGGTTATCTGGATGAATGCAAGAATCGAGATCCACGCATGGCGCAGACTATTCTGTGTCCCGGCTATAAACAGAAAGGTTCGGCTACTGTAAGTTTTACAAACATTGCGGCAACGAAAGGCTGCTACCAATACATAAAGTACGTATCGGACGCTTCACAGAATTCTTTTGATCATTGCCGCTCAGCACTCCCCATATTTCGATTGGCAGAGGTGTATCTCAATTATGCGGAAGCACTTGCAGAACTCGGAACGCTTACACAGCGTGACCTTGACATGTCGGTCAACAAGATTCGGGACAGAGCTGGAATGCCGGATCTGAAAATGGCGGATGCAAACGCTCATCCCGATCCTTTTATGATGAGCGAGGAGTGGGGTTATCCAAACGTTACACAAAGTGCCAATACGGGAGTAATTCTTGAGATTCGTCGCGAGCGTCTTGTCGAGATGGCTCTTGAACTCAATCATTATAACGATATTTTACGCTGGAAGGAGGGTAAGGTTTACGAGAAACCTCATTATGGAATGTATTTCCCCTCGACCGGATCCTATGACCTTACCGGCGACGGCAAATATAACATCTGTATATACGATGGAAAGAAACCGAGTGTCTTAGGGGTAAAATATTTTAAACTGAACACAGACATCGTATTGTCGGAAGGAGATCACGGTTTTGCTATCAGGANTAATGAACCCGGTCTCGCACGACATTGGAATGAGGAAAAAGATTATCTCTACGGTATCCCGACTTCACAACGTTCTCTCTCGGGCGGTGCTCTTACGCAGAACCCCGGCTGGGATGACGGACTTACATTCTAATCGACCATAAAACTGATATCATTATGAAAAGAAAACTTTATTTATTTGCAGCTGCAGCCCTTTCGGTGCTGAATATGCAAGCAGAGGTATATTTTGTCGCACCTCAGTCTCGTGGTAATGGCGATGGAACCTCATGGGAGAATGCCAAAGGAGCTGACTGGAATTATGTTGAGGGAGACATTGTATATATGTCGGAGGGAACCTATACGGTGCCAAACATCAGACTTGTGAATGGAGTGACTTATCAAGGTGGCTTCGCTGCCTCTGCCAAAGGAGCTGACATCAGCGATTATGATCCTGCATCGTATGTTACCAGACTGACTTCCGCCGGAACCAATCAGGGTGCATTCCTGATTCTTGAGGGCGAAGGCAGAGATACCGAAACTGTTCTTGCGGGTGTTTCTATCTCCGGAATCAAGGGAACACAGGATTTTGCGTCTCTTGATGTATCCGGATCGGTCCTGTACCTTGACAAGGCGTGGCTAACCATGCAGGATGTGACGGTTGATGGCAATGAGACCGCGTGCGGAGGCATCATAGTTCCTGTTTCCTCGGTATTGAAGTGCATAGGATGTGTATTCTCCAATAATGTTCAGACAATGGTCTATGACAGTTCAATATCCAAACAGGTATCCAATGCCTCGATTCTCTTCAATCTTAAAGGGACTGTAAGCGAACGTTCGCTTTTGATACTTGAGCGTTGTGCGATTTTTGGAAATACATTCTCGGATCCGGAGATGATGAGCATGGCTGAAGAAGGAGGACTCGTGAATGTAGCTAAAAGCAGTGATGTGGTTCTGGTTAATAATTTTATTGACGGAAATGGTCTGGCAATAAAGAGCAAAGCAGGGTTTATGCGCACAAACGGAGGAACCAACACTCAGCCGGCACTTGGCATACTGGCATATAACACTATCTTTAACTTTTCTGCCAAGGAAAGGTTTGCCACAGGTTCCGTGGTTACTTNAGGTGCAAATACCACATCATTCGTAGGTGGTAATATTATAGTAAGTCCGGTTGACTATGAGGAATTTGAAATCGGCAGTCTTCCGCCGGAGGATAAAGAGAAAAACGCAGAAGCCACAGCTGTGGCAAACAGTCAGCTGAGCCTGTCGGAAGGATCCACATCAAATCAAGCTCTTACCTATGGCAATGTCGCTGCTACGNCAATAGCCAAATGGCTGGGAGCAGGCTATAACTTTGTCGGAGGCCGCACAATGATCAAGCGTGGCAACTACTGGGTTGAAGACAAGTGGGCTGTATCAAAGGATTATGAGAAAGGTGACAACTGGAAAGTTATAAACCAGAAAGATATATTCGGCGATAATGAAGCGTTCATAGACGGACGCGATTCCTATATAGAGCCGCTTACAGGAATCGGTGTTGACGAGGCTGATTCGAGAATGATTCTTAAAGCATGGAATCTTGCCGCATACAAGGAATTTCTGGGAAGTGAGTCAAACGCGCATCTCGGCGAGGCTGTCGCTCATCTTGAAGATCTAGATCTTAGTGTAGATTATTTCGGCAACGAGCGGGGAGAAAAGACATGGTCAGGCTGCTATGACGTTACGGCAAGAGCCGGCAGCGGTGTGCGGAACATTGTTTCTGAAGGTGGACAGTTGCTTGAAATTGTCCAGATTGGAGATGGTGTTTTCAAGGTGAAAGGTTCCAACAAGTACGCAGAGGTTTACGATATATCCGGCAAACTCGTTACTGCAGGAGACGGTATAATCGATCTCAGCGCAGCCGTTCGGGGCATATATGTGGTGAAAGTCGGTTCATCTGCTGTAAAGGTCGCACGTTGACCTATAATGATGACATAAGGTAGATTAGTTGAGAAGAGGCGTGGCTGTCCTCGGATAAGTGCGCCTTTTTCTTTGCTGATCATCACTCAAAACATAACAATCGTTTAGAATATGTCAATTGCAACAAAAGAAAACAAGGGAGACAGCTACAAGTGGGCTGTGCTCGGGTTCTTGTGGGTGGCGTTCCTGCTGAATCAGGCGGACCGGCAGGTATTCAATGTAGTGCTTCCGTTGATCCGCGATGATCTCCATCTCAGCGATATCAGTGTCGGCTGGATCGCTACGATTTTCAATCTTTTCTATGCCGTTCTTGTTCCGGTAGGAGGTATGGCAGGCGATATTTTCAGCAGAAAATGGATAGTAACTCTAAGTCTTCTTTTTTGGAGCGTGGCAACGATGCTGACTGGTTTTGCCAGCGGTTTTCTTGCATTGGTTATTCTCAGGAGTATTGCCACAGGAGGAGGAGAGGCTTTCTTCGGTCCGTCGAATTATTCTCTTCTTGCCCAGTATCATGATAAAACACGGGCTTTCGCAATGTCTGTTCATCAGACAGCCTATTACATAGGAGTGATCGTCAGCGGATATGTGGCGGGATATATCGGACAGAAATGGGGCTGGCAGAGCGCATTCTATGTCTTCGGCGCCATAGGAGTGGTGTGGGCTGTAATCATGATGTTCGGTCTTAAAGACAAGCCGGTAAGTAAGCAGGAGGCAGTTGCCGAAGGAGGAACACCATCAAGAACCAGGATATGGGATGGCTTCAAGGTAGTGTTCACTACACCGACTGCCCTTGTGCTTACGCTTGGCTTCGGAGGATTGATTTTTGTGCTCACAGGTTATCTGACATGGATGCCTACATATC
>NZ_CAJMXD010000252.1:0-4381 GCF_905219685.1 Barnesiella sp. CU968 | reverse complement strand
GTCCAAGTTGAATTACAGATACAGGGCATTGAAAATATCGGGTCATTTCCGGCAGAGTCGGAAGATACATGTCGTTGACGAATGATCCGAATGCACTCAGACCGACGAGATACGCTACAAGAAATATGTAGTAATTTTTTCCATGGGGATATGTAGCCGTTGTGTTTTCCATTCTACACTTTTATTTAGTTACTGTTTAGGGTTATCATCTATTTTATAACGTTTGCACATCGATGGCAGGTTCTAAGGATGTCTGAATTTACGTTTTTTGTTGTGATTTAATCCGAATATGCTATTCTTTTGTTGCTGATTTAATCCGTATGTGTTAATTTTGCAATTCAAATAAAAAACTACAGGTTATTGAAATGAAGGTCATGAAATTCGGGGGAACCTCTGTCGGTTCTCCACAAAGAATCAAGGATGTTGCCGCATTGATAGGTGATAAGGGGAGAAATATTGTGGTGTTGTCAGCTATGAGCGGCACTACCAATTCACTTATCGAGATATCAAAAGCCGTGAAGGACGGTGATCCGCAACTGGCGTGTCGTCTCATATCTTCTCTTGAGGAGCGATACAAGGGAGTGGTTGACGAACTTTTTTCAACAGAAGAATGGCGAAAGACCGCATCCGAAAAAACCGCAGTCTTTTTCAATGATATCCGTCATACTATTTCCTCTCCTGATTCTCCTCTTCTGGAGAAAGAGATTGTGTCAAGAGGTGAGTTGATCTCCACAAATCTGATGCATGCGTATCTTCAGGAGCAAGGTGTGGCATCTGTTCTTCTTCCCGCACTGGCATTTATGCGCACGGATGAGCATGGAGAGCCCGATCTGCCATATATCACGAAGCATCTTGCCTCACTGATTGAGGAGAATGCTGATGCAGCTTTGTTTATAACGCAGGGTTTCATCTGTCTTGACCACAACGGAGAGATCAATAATCTTGAACGCGGAGGCAGCGATTATACAGCATCTCTTATCGGTGCGGCGGTAAAGGCTGAGGAGATAGAGATATGGACAGATATAGACGGAATGCACAATAATGATCCGCGTTTTGTAGAGGGTACGCGCCCGGTGAGAAACCTCCATTTCGAAGAGGCTGCCGAGCTGGCTTATTTCGGTGCCAAGATTCTGCATCCCACATGTATTCAGCCCGCAAAACTTAACAATATTCCGGTAAGGTTGCTTAACACCATGCAGCCTGACGCTCCGGGAACGTTGATCGACAATGTGCTGCGGCGAGGATATATCAAGGCTGTCGCAGCCAAGGACAACATCACTGCAATCAAGATCAAATCGGGCAGGATGCTGCTTGCGTACGGATTTCTAAAGATGGTGTTCGAGATATTTGAGAAACATGAGACGGCAATTGACATGATCACCACTTCCGAGGTAGGTGTGTCTCTGACAATCGACAATGAGAGGAATCTTGACAGAATAGTCGAGGAACTTCATCGTTTCGGCACCGTTACAATTGACCGGGATATGACTATTATCTGTGTAGTGGGAGATCTTGAATGGCAGAACCGGGGGTTCGAGGCGAAGGCTCTCGATGCTCTGAGGGATATACCTGTGCGCATGATTTCATATGGCGGCAGCAATTATAACATTTCGTTTCTGATCAAGGCGGAAGACAAGAACCGTGCCCTGAAGGCTCTTTCCGCAGAAATTTTCGAATAGATAATCAAATATGAAGTTTAAATTACCCTGTGAAGGGGTCTCAACCCCTTTTTATTATTATGATATGGAGCTTCTTCGCTCCACGCTGAATGAAATCAAGGNGTGTATATCCGGCAGTGACGTGCACGTGCATTATGCGATAAAGGCAAACGGCAATCCTGAGATACTCAAAGTTATAGCTGATTCCGGTTTCGGAGCGGATTGTGTGAGCGGAGGAGAGATAGAGGCGGCTTTGGCGGCAGGTTTCAGCAATGACTCCATATATTATGCCGGTGTCGGAAAAACTGACAGAGAAATAATCTTTGGTATAGAGAGTGGTATCGGCTGTTTCAATGTGGAATCCATCGAGGAACTGAAGGTCATCAGTGAACTCGGAGAGCGTTGCGGAAAGAAGGTGCCTGTGGCTCTTCGTGTCAATCCGAATATAGATGCCCATACCCACGAGTATATCACCACAGGACTTGAAGAAAATAAGTTCGGTATTGATATGCGATGCCTTGACAAAGCTGTGGATTTCGCCACTGCTTCTGATTGGATCGACCTTATCGGTCTTCATTTTCACATAGGATCCCAGATAACCATAACGGAACCGTTCGCCCTGCTGTGCGAACGTATCAATGCGTTGACAGAATACTATCGTAAGCGTGGTGTGGAATTTCCTGTGATAAATGTCGGGGGAGGTCTTGGAATTGATTATGACAACCCCGATGAGAATCCTGTCCCGGATTTCAGAAATTATTTCAACACTTTGATTTCCGGCATTCACCTTACGCCCGGACAGCAGATACACTGCGAGCTCGGCAAGGCAGTAGTTGCACATTACAAATCTCTAATTACACATATTCTCTATATAGAAGAGGGGAACGGCGGGAAATTTCTGATAGTGGATGCCGGCATGAACGATCTGATGCGTCCTGCGCTTTATGGAGCGCATCACAAGATCGAGACTGTGAATGCGGAGGCGGATGCTTGCGAAGAGGTTTATGATGTGGTGGGACCGGTGTGTGAATCGTCCGATGTATTCGGCAAAGGTGAAAAACTACCCGCCGTGCGTCGCGGAGATCTTATCGCGTTGCGCTCGGCGGGTGCGTATGGTGAAAGCATGGCTTCCACTTATAATATGCGGAAGCTTCCCGGTTCTTTATTCATCGGGTGAGAACATGGGATCCCATGCCGGCAACATTATTGGCGTCTGGCGTGCTATTGCAAGGATATCGGCGGGTATATATTTCCGGTTTACCACAAGTCGGAACATATACTCGTCGAACCATTTGTCTGTAATAATAAGATGGCCGTCGTTGGCTCCGTTACCCCAGCTGTTTTCAACCATCCATTTCAGCGGCTTGCCTTCTGCATCAAGATCGACGGCAACGAGTGTCATCGCATGTGATGACGCACTCGCGTGAGTGCGTATGCGGTCGGCTTTATTCATGCCGAAGTCTACACCCATGAGAGATGAATAATCGAAGTTGTCGGTGTCAAGTACGCCTCTTTCTCTGTCGAAGAACTTATTGACATCGCAGGAAAAATACATCATTGCGTTGTCTTTGATTGATTCTATCGCCATCTTCTTGATGTCTTCAGCCGGCAGATTGATGTAAGTCCAGTTTTCCCCGTCATAGGTGTGTCGGTCGTAATCAATCTCATATGGTTTGTAATATTCACGTGTCGGGTCATTCATGAGCATTACATAATCGTTTTTCAGGTCATTTCCTGCAAATTCCTTATAAAACTCCATTGGCGTGTATTTGCGAGTGCTGACCACATTCCCTTTTGAATCCTTACGTGTCCAGATAAATTCAGACGGGGGAGTGCCGAGAGTGAGTGCAAGCATACGGTATATCTCGCCGAGCATCTGCTCCTTGCGGGTCTGCAGGGCGGCAGGTTTTGCCTTGTCTGCATACATCCTGCGCAATTCAAGACCATCCTCGCGGAGTTTGAGAGCAATCAGATTTCTCATTCTGGAGGTGTTGTTGCTGCTGTAGGATTCCCGCATGACCTCTGCGGGCACCACACCATATTTCATCAGATTGTCCGAGAGTCCGGTATACTGACCGCCATCGCTTATAGGATTGGTAAAAAGCCAGTCTACCATTTTGTCGTCCATAGGACGACCGGCGTAATCTATCATTCCCTGGAGGAAAAGATTTGCTTTCTCAAGCTGGTCGTAGAAAAAATTATAATTCTGGGATAGTTGCAGCTCCGGTAGGTCATGTGTCGCCATCATCTGAGCTCGGAGCACATTGAGTCCTGTGAAAAGCCAGCATCTGCCTGATGATTTTTGATTTGTTATTCCCTTGCTTTTAACGCGGTGAGAGAAGTTTGTGTCAAATGCATTGCCTGCTTCGGAGTTGAGAGCGATTTTGTCGATATCCGAATTGCCCAAAGCATTGCGCAACGCTTTTGTGGTGGCGTCATCGGGGTATGAAGCCCTTATTCTCGACATCATTTCCGGAGATATGCCTCCTTTGCCGGCTTTCTCCGCATGTATGTCAGCAACCGGAGCGGCGGCGACACACAGCATGATAAAAGCGATCGATAGTTTCTGTTTCTTCATGTCAGTTGGTAAGTGTTTTCCACAAAGTTAAACAAGTTATCCGAATTTTCCAACCATGTGGCACGGTTTCAGTCAACATTCAAGAACGAAGTGCAAAAATTTCGTTCTGAATAGCCCTACAAATTTTTGACGTTCGAGACTTAAT
>NZ_CAJMXD010000251.1:0-4385 GCF_905219685.1 Barnesiella sp. CU968 | reverse complement strand
ATGTCGAATTGTTAAATACAAATGAATCGCCAAATCGTTCATTATAAAAACATTAGACAATATGAACGTATTGGAGATTCTCAAAGACTTCACCTTTCGGTGTAAGTCGGTATTTGAAAATACAACAACCAAGATGAGCAAAAGGTTCCTCAACTGGCTGATTTTAACAATACGCACTGTGGCGTTGATTCCGGGCAAAGTCAATTTTACCCGGCTGTCGCGCTATGGCGGTCGTACAGCCAAGACCTTTGCCTCCAATTTCAAGACATCCGTAGACTGGATGAAAGTCAACATAGGTATGGCACTGGATTGTTTTGGATCGTCCGATGACATGGCAGTGGCAATCGATCCGTCGTTCATTTCAAAGTCAGGCAGCTTGACGTATGGCATAGGCCGATTCTGGTCAGGGGTGGCACAACGTGTCAAACGCGGTCTGGAGATAATGGCGATCGGGGCAATAAGCCTGAGTAAACATACATGTGTGATGCTCGGTGCTGTCCAGTCACCGAACTTCAGGACTCTTGAATCCGAGAGACACATGTCAATGCTTGGCTGGTATGTGGCACTTGTCAGGTCAAAGGCGACAGAGCTGCTCTCACTGACGGATATTCTGGTTGCCGATGCCTTTTTCTCCAAATATGAGTTTGTAAATGAAGTGATTGGCATGGGATTTCGATTTGTCGGGAGATTACGTGCCAACTCATATCTGAGGTATCTGGCAATACCGGATTCCTCTGCCCCGTGCAGACGTGTCGTGGTCTGTCCGGTTGAAAACGGAGAGCCTCTCCTGTACTTCTCCACCGACACCGACATGAGACCTGAAAAGATCATCGATTTCTACCGCATCCGCTTCCAGATTGAGTTCGGCACACGCGATGCCAAACAGTTCACAGGACTTCAGTCTCAGCAGACCTGGGACAGGGATCGGCTTGACTTTGCGTTCAATCTTTCCTTCACTGCCCTCAATGCCTGCAAGGAGGTCATAAGGAAAGATTATCCGAGTCTTTCGTTAGCGCAATTCAAACGGCTTATATTTGAATCTTATCTCAAAATAATTCAGAAAATAAATCATCGGTTGACTCAGTTAGCGGCTTAGCCAAGGCTGAACAACCTCAAATTTTACCGAATCATTGTAATCCGTTTCTTATTTGGGGCAAATACAAACGCCGCCTGCTGAAAACGACGCTCACCGTTTCTTTCCAGTTCCACCACACGCAAATGGACGGGGCGCACGTTTCCCGCTTTTTGGACGGGGTTCAGAAAGAAATTGATAAATTGAGAATATAAGTTCAGGGGAAAACGCTATCTTTGCAGAACTAACAGAAAAATAAATAGTTGTTCAACAATATGAAATGGCAGTTGTGCATATAGCTACGCTCAACGAATAGCATTTCAAATTATTGCTATTCAGCAATAGACAGGCTTATGTTTTAAGTTTGCCTGTTATTGTTTTGCCATTATTCCTTATTATAAATCTATAAGATTGTCGTGCTGCTTAAAGCGGCAGGATGTATTGTATCATATTGGTTTGAACAAATGAATTATACCTATAAAAAAATCTGGCTCATCGCTTTTCCTGTAATGATGAGCATCCTTATCGAACAACTGATAAATATTACCGATGCTTTGTTTTTAGGGCATGTGGGTGATGTGGAATTGGGCGCATCTGCCCTTGCCGGAATATGGTTCTTGGCAATTTATATGCTCGGCTTCGGGTTCAGTTTGGGGTTGCAAGTGGTAATTGCCCGCCGAAACGGAGAACAGCGGTATGCAGAAACGGGAAAAACTTTCTTTCAGGGATTGTTTTTCTTGCTGATACTGGCGGTACTCCTCTGTCTGCTATCCAAGATATTTTCTCCCGTTCTGTTGAAGCATCTGATAACTTCGGATGATGTTTATAATGCGGTTATCCGCTATTTAGATTGGCGTATTTGGGGATTGTTGTTCTCTTTCCCGTTCCTTGCCTTACGCTCGTTTTTGGTAGGCATTACACAGACAAAATCCCTGAACATGGCGGCTTTCACAGCCGTACTGGTAAACATTCCGCTGAACTGGCTCCTGATATTCGGCTTCGATATGGGTATATCGGGAGCGGCTATCGCATCTTCATCTGCCGAAATGTGTTCGCTGGCTGTATTGGCTGCATATATGTTTCGACACATTGATAAAAAAGCGTATGGCTTATACTGGCGTATTGATATAACGGTATTGAAAGAGGTGTTTTCTATCTCTGTATGGAGTATGCTCCAGTTCTTTACAAGTGTAGCCATTTGGTTTCTGTTCTTCGTGGCTATCGAACGTTTGGGAGAAACGGAATTGGCAGTATCAAACATTGTAAGAAGTGTTTCCGCACTGTTTTCCGTTATCGTCAATGCATTGGCAAGTGTCTCCGGCTCTTTGGGGAGTAATCTGATTGGTGCAGGTGAAAAGAAAAAAGTATTTCCGCTTTGCCATAAGATTATCCGTTTAGGATATGCGACAGGTATTCCACTGATTGCTTTTGCGTTGTTCTTTCACCAGCACATTATAGGGGCTTATACGGAAAATCCCGCTATCGTACAGCTTGCATGGCCGCCTTTTCTTGTCATGCTATTGAATTACTTCTTTGCACTACCCGGTTACGTCTATCTGAATGCTACAACCGGAACGGGAGCGACACGGACGGTATTCATTTTTCAGGTGATAACTACTATTGCTTATCTGTTCTGCTTATGGGGATTAGATTTTTGTGATGTTCCGTTAGTGGCATATTGGGCAGTGGAATACTTATATGTGATACTGCTTGGTACACAATCCGTCATTTATCTTAAATATAAACAATACTAAGAACTGAAATTTATGATGAACAAGATATATCCCCGTAAAGGTGACACGCAAACCGTTTATTTGAATGCTGTCGTAAAAGACCCGTCTATCGAAATAGGCGACTATACCATTTACAATGATTTTGTTTCAGACCCGTGTCTGTTTGAGCAAAACAATGTGTTGTATCACTATCCCATTAACCATGAACGGCTGATAATTGGAAAGTTCTGTTCTATTGCTTGCGGCGTAAAATTTCTGTTCAACTGTGCCAACCATACCNTGAAATCACTATCGACTTACGCGTTTCCGCTGTTCTATGAAGATTGGGAATTGGATAAGGCAAATGTGGCTTCCGCTTGGGACAACAAAGGCGACATCGTGATAGNCAATGACGTATGGATAGGCTATGAAGCCGTTATTATGGCTGGTGTCCATATCGGTGACGGTGCTATTGTTGGCACACGGGCGGTTGTGACGAANGATGTGCCGCCCTATACCATTGNGGGTGGTGTCCCTGCAAAGGAGATACGAAAGCGGTTCAGTCCTGATATAATAGAACAGATGCAGGATTTGAAATGGTGGGANTGGTCGGTAGATAAGATACGGGAGTTTTTGCCTTATCTGAAAGATGGACGTTGGGATAAATTACAGGCAGTATGAAATCAATCAAGAATCTAATTTCACTCGGCTATTTGCTGATGGCACTATTGGTTATCGGCATAATGTATATTTGGTATAAAGAATGGTGCGATTTAGAGAAATTGGAAGTTCAAAATCGTCATATAGATACTTTTCGCCAAGAATCGCACGAAATATTTGTTCTTCTTATTGAACTTTCTTTATCAGGCGAGACAGTATTAAAATGGGAATATGCAGATTTGGAACATTACCATTATCAACGAATGGTAATGGACAGTATACTATGCCGTTTCAAAACTATTTATCCGACAGAGCGCATAGACAGTGTACGCCATCTTCTCGAAGATAAGGAACGACAAATGCGTAAAATCGTGCAGGTATTTGAACAGCAACAAGCCATCAATGATAAGATCACTCGTCAAGTACCCATAATCGTACAGAAAAGTGTGCAGGAACAACCGCAAAAACCGAAGCGGAAAGGATTTCTCGGCATATTCGGCAAGAAATAAAAGCCAAAGCCAACCGTGACCACAACAATGCTACGTTCCCTCGACCGGGACATGATAGCCGAGCAACGGGCGCAAAGCCGCCGTCTGTCGGGATATACCGACAGCCTTGCGTCACGAAACGCGGAACTTAACCGGCAACTGTACAACCGTCTGCGATAGCAGGTAAGCCATAAAAAGAAAGCCGTCCAGATTTTGGGCGGCTATTTTTGTGAGGTTTTCCAGCGGCCAGGGAGCAGGTCGCGGTATTTCTCGATGGGTGTGTTCGGAGGCCATGCGGCGCAGCGGTCGATTATGTCGCAGAAGTAGTCGAAGACGTTGACTCCGCACTGATAGCAGGAGCCGGCGTCTCGTCGAACCGTCCCTGAAGAAACTCGTTCTGGCGTTGCAAAAACTCTATCAACTCGTTCTTTTTCATGGCATAAAGTTACGAAA
>NZ_CAJMXD010000250.1:0-4411 GCF_905219685.1 Barnesiella sp. CU968 | reverse complement strand
ACGTATCAGACAAGATGCCGGGTATGTTGCTTATACAATAACTGAGAATGAATATTAAGAAGATATTAGTTTCCCAGCCTAAGCCCTCATCGGAGAAATCTCCATATTATGATATCTGCAATAAATATGGGGTTGAGATGGTTTTTCGTCCTTTCATCAAGATCGAGGGTCTGACCGCCAAAGAATTTCGTGCCGCCAAGGTGAATCTTGCCGATTATACAGGTATCATATTCACATCGCGCACAGCAGTAGATCACTATTTCCGTCTCTGCGAGGAATCGCGAGTGAAAGTGCCTGACACGATGCGTTATTTCTGCACTACCGAATCGATTGCGCTTTACCTTCAGCGTTACATCGTTTACCGCAAGCGCAAGATTTCGTTCGGTAAGACCGGCAAACTTGATGATTCCCAGCTTGTAGCTTCGCTTGTTAAAAACAACAAAGAGAAATTTCTTTTCCCGATTTCGGATGTGCACAAAGAGGATGTAGAGGAATTGCGTAAGCTTGGACTTGACGTGACCAAGGTTGTTATGTACCGTACGGTCAGCAACGATTTCCAACCCGATGAAGATCTTGACTATGACATGCTGGTGTTCTTCAGTCCTGCGGGAATCGCATCTCTGAAAAAGAACTTTCCCGATTTCAATCAGGATGAACGTCCCACTTATATAGCCACATTCGGCAGCACCACCGCCAAGGCTGTGGAAGATGCCGGTCTGCGGCTTGATATCTCCGCGCCGACAGTGGAGGCACGTTCGATGCCCGAGGCAATAGACAAATTCCTTGCGACCCACAGCAACGCGAATGCATAATCCCGCGTCATGAAAAATCTACAGGGCGCGGGACTGAGCAGGTTATACCTGAAGGATACGGCATTCCAGAATCTCATGCAGAAGCGCATTTTCAATGTGCTTCTGATAGCCACGCCCTACGATGCGTTCATGCTTGAGGAAGACGGTCGTGTAGACGAGCAGATATATTTCGAATATGTAAGGCTCAATCTCTCCTCTCCTCCGCGTTTTACGAAGGTTGCAAACTACGACGAGGCATATGTGGCGTTGGCGGATAACTCGTTTGATCTTATCATCGCCATGCCCGGTGTCGATGTCAGCGAGACATTCAGGGAAGCCGTAAACATAGACAATCTCTATCCGGACATACCGCTTGTAGTGCTCACCCCTTTTTCCAAGGAGGTGAGACGCCGCATAGCCAACGAAGACCTCAGGGGGGTGGACTACGTCTTTTCCTGGCTTGGCAATGTGGATCTTATCCTTGCCATAATCAAGCTGATAGAAGACCGGATGAATGCCGACACAGACATAGAGGAAGTCGGCATACAGGCTATTCTTCTGATAGAAGACTCCATACGGTTTTATTCATCGATTCTTCCGCATCTTTTTAAGTTTCTTCTCAAACAGTCGATGCGCTGCGCCACAGAGGCGCTGAACGAGCATGAGCAGATGATGCGTATGCGAGGACGCTCGAAAGTGCTCCTTGCGCGAGACTATGANGAGGCAAAGGGACTCTTTGACAAATACGGCGACAATATACTCGGAGTCATCACCGATGCCCGGTTTCCTGTGAATGGAGAAAAAGACCCCGATGCGGGTATGAAATTCGCCCGCATGGTCAGGAAACGCAATCCCTACATGCCCATTATCATGGAGAGTCAGGAGAGTGCGAACCGTACGTCTGCGGAAGCGGCTGGTTATGTGTTTCTTGACAAAAACTCAAAGACCCTCCCCCTTGATCTCCGCGAGGCGGTCTCAAAGAAATTCGGTTTCGGAGACTTCATAGTCCGTGATCCACAGAGCGGAAACGAGCTGATGCGTATCAGCAATCTCAAGGATCTGCAGAAAAGCATCGAATCCATACCTGACGACATACTCTATTACTATTGCTCCACCAACAGCATATCGCGCTGGCTCTATTCCCGTGCGCTCTTTCCATTGGCAGAGGTTTTCAAAGGGATCGAGCTGAGAGACATGTCCGACACGCCGCGGCTCAAGCAGATAATATTCGATACAATCGTGAAATACCGCCGCATGAAGAACAGGGGAGTCGTGGCGGTTTTCCAGAAAGAGAATTATGACAAATGGAGCAACTTCGCCCGTATAGGGGAAGGCTCATTGGGCGGGAAAGGACGCGGTCTTGCTTTTATCGACCAGATTATCAAGCGCAATCCCGTCTGTGACGATTTCGACGGAGTGCAGATAACGATACCGCATACAGTCGTAGTGTGCACCGATATCTTCGATGAGTTCATGGACAGCAACTGTCTGTATAAGATCGCGCTTTCCGACGCGCCGGATGAGGAGATACTCAAAGCTTTTCTACAGGCGAGTCTGCCGGATGATGTCATTGCCGATTTCGAGGCGTTTTTCGATGTTGTGCGCCGTCCTCTCGCTGTCAGAAGCAGTTCTCTGCTTGAAGACTCGCATTATCAGCCCTTTGCCGGAATCTATTCCACATATATGATTCCTTATATAGAGGACACGGCGGTGCGTATGCGTATGCTGACCGATGCAGTAAAGGCGGTTTATGCCTCCGTATTCTTTTCCGATTCCAAGGCATACATGAACGCCACCAGCAATGTCATCGATCAGGAGAAGATGGCGGTCATACTGCAGGAAGTGGCGGGAGAGGAGCATTCAGGTTTCTACTATCCGAGTTTCTCCGGAGTCGGACGCTCGCTGAACTACTATCCCACCGGCGATGAGACGGCTGAAGAGGGAGTGGTCGAAGTTGCCGCCGGTCTTGGCAAGTATATTGTTGACGGAGGAGTCTCTCTCAGGTTTTCCCCCTCGCATCCCGACAAAGTGCTTCAGACATCCACCCTTGAGCTTGCATTGCGCGACACGCAGACATCACTCTATGCGCTTCCGGAACACAACGGAGAGGCGGCGGAATTTCTTGTGGACGACAGTTTCAATATCAGCAGACTTAGTGTGCCAGATGCCTTCAAGACCGGCGCGTTGAAATATCTTGTGTCTACGTTCGATGTTGATGACAGGATAATCCGAGACACTGAATTCGGTCGGGGAAGGAAAGTGGTGACATTCGCGAATGTGTTGAAACATAATGTCTTCCCTCTTGCCAAGATTGCAGGCTTCATGCTTGAGACCGGACAGTATGAGATGGGTCGCCCGGTAGAGATCGAATTTGCGGGCAATATCAATCCAGTTCCCGGCAGGGATGGAGAGAAGGGCACTGTATACTGGCTGCAGATCCGCCCGATCGTCGACACTAAAGAGATGCTTGATGACTCCATAATGGATATTGAGGATAAAGATTTGATCCTGAGGAGTGAGACGGCGTTAGGTCACGGCATCATGGATAATGTGAAATATATCGTGTATGTGAAGCCGGACAAATTCGATTCTTCACGCAACACGGATCTGGTGAGGGAAATAGAGGAAATAAACGCCCGTTTTGTGGAAAAAGGGGAGCCTTACATTCTTGTTGGTCCCGGACGATGGGGATCGTCGGATCCTGCACTCGGTATTCCGGTGAAATGGCCGCAGATTGCCGGAGCGAGACTTATTGCCGAATCAGCGTTGCCCGGCTACAGGATAGAGCCATCTCAGGGTACACATTTTTTTCAAAACCTTACATCTTTCGGAGTCGGATATTTCACCATAGATCCCGATGGAGGGAATGGATTCATAGATATGGACTATCTTGATTCGCTTCCTGCCGAACAAGAGAGCGACAGCATCCGCATTGTGCGTTTTCCCGATTCACTGACCATTGCAATCAACGGCAGAAAGTCGAAAGGAATTGTCCGCAAGCCATAAATCGCTTTATAAACAGATTGTAAGAATGCAAAGAATATATTTGATTGCAGTTTGGACAGCTGTCTTTGTCCTGGTGTCGACATTCGCATCGTGCACGCCCAAAGAGGTGCGTGATAAACTTGTCGAAGCAGAATCGGTCATGGAGGAAATTCCGGATTCAGCCTTGCATATAATCGCATCTGTCGACACCACCGATCTGAGAAATCGTAAAGACTGGGCAAAATATGCCTTACTTAATGTCCAGGCTCGCACAAAGAATAATGAGATTATCACGTCAGATTCACTGATCAGCCGTGCTGTTACCTATTATCAGGAGAAAGGGGATTCACCGGATCTGATGAAAGCGTTGTTTTACTATGCAGATGTGCTATATAATCAGGGTAGATTCACATTGTCAATTCATAATTCTACGAATGCTTATGATTTGGCAAAAAAGTATATGGATGATTATTGGATTGCAAAGACAGCTGAACAAATGGCTTTTATACATTCTGCATCATTTAATTCGACTGAGTCCTTAAAATACATTAAAGAAGCTATTTCACTAGTGTCTCTTAAAAAGTGTTAATCAAATTCGAGGTCAAGAGTTGGATGGCAATTTGCTATTTGTGCTG
>NZ_CAJMXD010000249.1:0-4418 GCF_905219685.1 Barnesiella sp. CU968 | reverse complement strand
CTGTCTGTTGATATTGGTGTTGTCTCTGTTGCGGAATCCCCTGTTGTTGAATCCTATCGCGCGGTTTATCACAAGGTTGCTAATAAATAAAAACTGAAGAAGTCATGACAAACGAGATTGTACCTGTTAATGATCATAAGGAGGAGGCTCCGCATAATACCAAGGAATTCAAAGGTTATTCAATCGAGGAGCTCCGTTATCAGCGTGCACTTATTGCATTGCGTAAGGACTTCTGCAGATCCAAGATGGTTCATAATGCCGACAGGGTTCGCAAACGCGGTTTCTTCGGTCGTAACGGCACAACCTCTCGAGTTGCCCATGTCGGGGGACTTGCGACCAAGATCATTTCCGGACTCGGCTATCTCGACTATGTAATGATCGGTATGTCGGCATTCGGAACGGGAAGGAAGATTTTTAAATTCTTCCGTGGCAAAAAATAAAAGCCCTTTAATTTTGATATGATTCAAAGTCTTAATAAATTTGCGGTTCCGAAATGTTTCGGAACCGCAAATTTATTTGAATATAATAATGAATGACTATAATTCAGTAAGAGTCGATGCGACTCCTTGTTCGGAAGATATCACAGATCTTGCAGCTGCGTTTCTGGCGGATGCGGGGTTTGAAAGTTTTGAACCGGATCCGTATGGTCTGACTGCTTATGTCCGTGCCTCGGCAGGAGATCCCCGCAGTCTTGCGGAAGAAGCTCTCGATGACTTTCCAATATCAACGAGTTTTGCAATATCCACGCAGTTCATAAAAGGGGAGGACTGGAATGCCGAATGGGAGAAGAATTATTTCAAACCTATAGTTATCGGTGACCGGGTAGCGGTGCATTCCACATTTCATAAAGATGTGCCGGAGGCGGAATATGATATAGTGATAGACCCCAAGATGGCTTTCGGTACGGGGCATCATGACACCACATCGCAGATGATGCGGCTGATTCTTGAGCTGCCGATCAAAGACAAGAACGTCATAGATATGGGAGCAGGAACAGGAATATTGTCGATTCTTGCCAAGATGCGCGGTGCGAGCGTTGTGACAGGAATCGAAATAGATGAACCGGCATATCTTAACGCTGTTGAACATGCCTCGCTGAACAAGGTGGATATAAATCTTATACATGGCGACGCGGGTTCGCTTGCAGGTGTATGCCCGGCAGATTTCTTTTTCGCGAACATAAACCGCAACATAATTCTCGGAGATCTTGACCGTTATTCAGCTGCGTTAAAAGCCGGAGGAGAGATGCTGTTGAGCGGATTCTATGAGCAGGATGTCGAGATCATAGAGTCTGAATGTCTTAAATACGGCTTAATGGAAGTGTCGCGGCTCGTGTCAGAATCCGGATGGACGGCACTTCGCATGAAAAAAACAGGTATAGCGGATATTCGGCTTCTTTATTGTGCGATTAACAATATTTAATGTTAAAAACACGCAAATTGTTTGTTTTTGCACCAAATCCGTCTTATCTTTGTATCCATAAAGGTAGTGAGTAGTGAATGGAGTGTAGTGAACCCTATAAATCCTTATTGCCTATAGAAAATATTTACCAAACCAACCGACATCATAAATGGCAAACTTTTCAGGCATGACCGACGAACAGTTGGTAAAGGCTTATGCATCCGGATGCAATGAAGCATTCGATGTGCTTCTTAAGAGTCATCAGGATCGCATTTTCAATTATATTCTCAGGATAATAAAGAATGAGGATATAGCCAATGATATATTTCAGGAAACCTTTGTCAAGGCAATTCAGACAATAAGGCAAGGCAGATACACTGAAAACGGAAAATTTCCTGCGTGGATTTCGCGTATCGCGCACAATCTTATCATAGATTATTACAGGCAGGAGAAATCGGAGAATCTGCAGAGCGCGGATCTTGATGACGTTGATGTTCTCAACAGGAAAGAGCTGTGTGAGGAAACCATCGAGGATGTCATCATATCCGAACAGATCCGGGAAGATGTAAAATATCTTATAGAGGAGCTGCCATCTCTTCAGCGGGAGGTGCTTGTCATGAGGTATTACCAAGGATTAAGTTTCAAAGAAATAGCCGAAACTACCGGTGTCAGTATCAACACAGCATTAGGCAGGATGCGCTATGCAATACTGAATCTCCGCAGAATCGCAGCCGAGAAGGATATAATTCTGACTCTTTAGCCAGAATAAGGCGTAAATTTGAGGAAATCCGATAATAAATGAGGAGTCAGGAGCGTTATATAGGTGAGTTTGTTTAAAATTATTTGCCTATGACGCACGAT
Source organism: Barnesiella sp. CU968 (assembly GCF_905219685.1). NCBI lineage: Bacteria > Pseudomonadati > Bacteroidota > Bacteroidia > Bacteroidales > Barnesiellaceae > Barnesiella > Barnesiella sp. CU968. The sequence goes on along the minus strand of NZ_CAJMXD010000249.1, from coordinate 2,156 downwards.
TCCCACTTTACTGCAGATGTGGACCGCAATGTCAATGTGGTTCCGACTCCGAGGAAGTCGACACTCTGTTTTCTACGTCAGTTCGCAAGAACGTATGCCACCTTGTCAGGCACGGCATTCTCAACAATGAGTGTCAACTGAAACTTCCGCAGGTATCACGGGTTCCGAATTCTTATCGGAACCCGATTTTTTTTATTACAAAAGCTGTTTGCATATGTCAGTTATAAAAGTTTTTTTATAATTTTGTATTTTGGAAAATTGACTATCAGAATAGCATTATGAAAGAAATCATAAAGGAAGAGGAAGCCGTAGCAGAGGGCGGTCTCAATTTTATAGAGCAGGAAATCAAGGCAGACCTTGAGGCGGGCAAGAATGGAGGACGACTCAATACTCGTTTCCCTCCGGAGCCCAACGGCTATCTGCATATCGGACATGCCAAGGCATTTATCATGGATTTCGGTTCTGCCGAGAAATTCGGGGGTACCTGCAATCTTCGTTTTGATGACACGAATCCGCAGAAAGAGGATACGGAATATGTTGAGGCAATCAAAGAAGACATACACTGGCTGGGTTACGACTGGGAGGACCGTCTTTATTATGCCAGTGATTATTTCCCTCAGCTTTATGATCTCGCCGTGCGCCTTATCAAGGAGGGGAAGGCATATGTGGACGAGCAGACCAGCGAGCAGATCGCAGCTCAAAAAGGCACTCCGACAACGCCCGGTACAAACAGCCCTTATCGTGACCGCCCGGTAGAGGAAAATCTGTCGTTGTTTGAAAAAATGAATGCGGGAGAATTCGATGAAGGGGCAATGGTGCTTCGCGCAAAAATTGACATGGCAAGCGACAACATGCATTTCCGCGATCCGATCATGTATCGTATCATCAAGACTCCGCACTGGCGAACAGGCGACAAGTGGAAGGTATATCCCATGTATGATTTCGCTCATGGACAGAGTGATTATTTCGAAGGGGTGACTCATTCGATATGTACACTTGAGTTTGTGCCTCACCGTCCGCTTTATGAATATTTTGTCAAGGAACTCGCCGATGATTCATATTGTCCGCGTCAGATTGAGTTCAACCGACTGAACCTGACTTATACTGTTATGAGCAAGCGCAAACTCCTTCAATTGGTAAAAGAAGGTCTTGTGAGCGGTTGGGACGATCCTCGCATGCCGACACTCCGAGGGTTGCGCCGCAGAGGTTACACACCTTCTTCAATAAAGGATTTTGTAAAGAGAATCGGTTATACCAAATATGAGGCTCTGAATCATATAGAGCTTCTCGAACACTCAGTAAGAGAAGATCTGAATAAGACAGCCACGCGTGTAAGTGTGATTCAAAATCCTGTGAAGCTCGTTCTTACGAATTATCCGGAAGACAAGACGGAGTATATGGCAATGGACAACAATCCGGAGAATCCCGCTGAAGGCACTCATGAAATGCCATTCAGCCGCGAGTTGTGGATAGAACGTGAAGATTTTATGGAGAATCCTCCGAAGAAATTCTTCCGCCTGTCGCCTGATAAGGAAGTGAGACTCAAAGGGGCGTATATAATCAAATGCACCGGAATTAAGAAGAACGATGAAGGCGAGATAGAAGAGATATATGCCACATATGATCCAGACACCCGCAGCGGACTTCCCGGCAGCGACCGCAAGGTGAAAGGCACCTTGCATTGGGTATCGGTGCCGACTGCCACTACTGCGGAAATCCGGGATTATGACAGACTATTCACAGTCGAGAATCCGAGTGCTGAAGAAGGAGACTTCCGGGATCTCCTTAATCCGGACTCTCTGAAGATAAGGAGTAATGCCAAGATTGAGCCCTGGCTTGCGGAAAGGATCAAGGCTGGCGACAATTATCAGTTCCAGCGTCTCGGATATTACGTTGTAGACAAAGATTCCACCCCTGGTCATCCCGTCTTTAACAAGACAATCGGGCTGAAAGATTCCTGGGCTAAGGAAATGAAGAAATAATAATATCGATATTGGAAAAAAGCGGCAATCGTGTATCTACATGATTGCCGCTTTCTGTTACATTATGTTCGTTTTTTAATTATTTTAATAGTATTTAACAATAGTTCGTTAAAAAATATTCATAGGCTAAGCGGCATCTACCGTCAAGCCAAAGAGTTCTTTGACAAGTTTAGC
>NZ_CAJMXD010000248.1:0-4464 GCF_905219685.1 Barnesiella sp. CU968 | reverse complement strand
ATCCTTTCAGGTCTCGTGGGCTCGGAAATTTGTTTAAGAGACGAATTTCACGGCATACGAGATTGTTACCGATGACCTCCGCGACTATCGCTTCTATGCCCGAGACCTTGTCCATCCGTCAGACACGGCTGTGGAGTATATCTGGGACGTGTTTCAGGAGACATATCTTGACTCCGTCGGAAAAGAAAAGCTGAAAGCCGGGGAGAAAGAAACAAAACGGTCGCTCCACAGGAATATAATAGGCAATCGGTAAAATTACCGGCTTTAATTCCAAGTAATCCTGAAACAGCTTATTTAACAACGAAATAACACACAATGAAAAAACTTATTATTTCGCTTTTGGGAGCGATATCGTTCCTGACATGCAATGCCGACAAAAAAGAGATCGTAAAATACGAGTTCGCATATGGCGACACAATTCGCACATATTCCATGTATCTCCCCGACACACTCAGACAGAACGCACCACTGGTGATCTACACACACGGCTACGGATCCAAAACACGCTGGCGCACCGGTCTGAACGCCACTGCCGAACGTGAAGGTTTCGCGGTGTGTTATCCCGACGGGGCACCGGACTCGCGTGGAAAAGACGGATGGAAAGTCGGTTATCCACCTCAGGATTCCATGAATATCGATGAAGCGGATTTCTTTGCGAAACTCAAGGAGGAGGTGTGTTCTCGTTTCAACCTGAGCAGGGAAAACTCTTTTATGGCAGGAATGTCTAACGGCGGAGACCTATGCTACCAGCTTGCCTTCACCGCTCCCGGACTTTTTCGTGCGTACGCATCGGTGGCGGGACTGCTTTTTGAATGCACCTATCTAAACAATCCGTTGCCTCAAGCCGTTCCATTTATGGAGATTCACGGAGACGCCGACAAGACATCCATGTGGGAAGGCGACCATGACAACACCGGAGGCTGGGGCAGCTACATTCCCGTGCCCCTCGCAGTCAGCACTATGGCAACGGCAAACCGCTGCTGTTCCATGCGCACCGAAACTTTCCCCACGCTTAACGACCCGACACGTACCGTGACCCGCACCACATATTACGACTCACCTTCCGGTTTTGATGTCGAAGTCTACAGAATCGAGGGCGGCGCGCACTCCTGGCACGTCAAAGATATTGACACTCACAATGTAGTGTGGCGCTTCTTCTCGAAATATCTTCTTCCGTCGAAGGAAGACCGATGAGTTGCCGTGTAGTGTGTTTGCATACTAAATGAGATTTTATTAATTTTGCAATTCAAAAGAATCCCGAGACATTTGTCCAAGGATTCAACTGATAGATATGCAACCCATCATAGAGAAAATAGACCCCGCGCTGATAGAGGCAGAACTGACGCCCGACAGACTCCTGCGCCATACCAACAAAGGTGACAACGAGATTTATGTCGTCGACGCCTTCAATGCGCCCCATACCATGCGTGAGATCGGACGATTGAGGGAAATCGCATTCCGTGATGCCGGAGGCGGCACAGGTCTCGACTGCGACATAGATGAATTTGACACCATGCCGTCTCCTTGCCGCCAGATGATTGTCTGGAATCCCGCCGACCGTGAGATAATCGGCGGCTACCGCTTTATTCTCGGCGAAGACATAGAGATTGTGAACGGAGTGCCTAGAATAGCCACATCCCACATGTTCAGGTTCTCCGAGCGGTTCATATCTGAATTTCTTCCGGAAACAATCGAACTCGGGCGCTCGTTCGTGGCTCCTGAATACCAGACGACAAAAGCCGGCGCAAAGGCATTGTATGCCCTTGACAACCTCTGGGACGGTCTCGGCGCGCTGACGGTGATATATCCGCAGATCAAGTATCTTTTCGGCAAAGTGACAATGTATCCGCAATATAACCATGAGTGCCGCGACATGATTCTTGGATTCATGCACAAGCATTTCCCGGATCCTGACTCCCTTGTCACACCAATCGACCCGCTGCCTACAGCTGCGGATTCCATCGAAATACAGTCTCGCTTCACCGGGTCTGACTATAAAGAGGATTTCCGCATCCTCAATCATTTCATCCGCGAACATGATCTGAAAATCCCCCCGCTCGTAAACTCATATATGGCTTTGTCACCCACAATGAGAATGTTCGGAACCTCCATAAACCGTGAATTCGGAGATGTCGAGGAAAGCGGCATATTCTTCAAGATTTCAGACATTTTCGAAGACAAGAAAATGCGGCATATAGGCTCCTATTCCATGTAACACAAATTTCTCCTCATTCAACTCCTCACACACCCAGATGAACACAACAATCCTTATGCTTGGCGGCTCACGCCGCGTCTCGGTAGCCCAGCTGTTGAAAGACAGCGGCAAACGTCTCGGATGCGATGTAAAGATCATAGCCTACGAACTTGACACCGAAGTCCCCATCGCCATAGAAGGCGAAGTGATAAAAGGGAAAAGCTTTTCAGACCCGGATGTGATCGAAGACATCACACGAGTTGTAAAAGAGCATGATGTCAAAATAATTCTCCCCTTCATCAATCCGGCTATAGAGATAGCATCGTTGTGCAAAGAGAAAATAAACGGGGTATTTGTGCCGGTGGCTGACTTCTCCACCACATCCCGCATGTTCGACAAAGTCGAGGCTGCACGTCTCTTCAAAGAAGCCGGCTTCCCGATTCCCCGCACATATTCCGTAATCGACAATGAGATGCCGGCAATCGTAAAGCCCCGCAAGGGTGGCTCATCGAGAGGAATCAAGATATTTCACGATGTGGAAGACCTGATGCTCCTACAGAATCTTGACAAATATATAATTCAGGAATACATAGAAAACAACAGGGAATATTCCGTTGACTGCTACATAAGCGAATCCGGCGATATTCTTGCCACTGTTCCCCGTGAACGTCTTGAGATAATGGGGGGAGAAGTGACCAGAACAAGGACATACCGCAACACCCAGCTCATCGACATGAGTCGCAAGGTCATCGAACATTTCCGTCTTACTGGTCCGGTGACAATCCAGTTCCTGCATGACCTTGACAAAGACCGTTTCCTGTTGATGGAAGTAAATCCGCGTCTCGGCGGCGGCGTCATATGCTCGATATATGCAGGCGCCCCGATCACAGACTATATATTGCTTGAAGCAATGGGTAAAAAAGTAACTCCGTCTACCGGTTGGGAAGACGGAGTCCTTATGGCTCGCTATCAGAAGGAAGCTATTTTCAGACATTGAAACGGAAATGCATGATGTCGCCATCCTGCACCACGTATTCTTTCCCTTCAACGCCCATTTTTCCCGCTTCTTTTACCGCCGCCTCAGATCCGAGCGATACGTAATCCTCATATTTGATTACTTCCGCACGGATAAATCCTTTCTCGAAGTCTGTATGGATTATACCGGCTGCCTGAGGGGCTTTGGTTCCGCGCATGAATGTCCACGCTCTCACTTCGTCTGCGCCTGCCGTGAAATATGTTTGCAGGTCAAGCAGTGAGTAGGCTGCACGTATCAGTCGGCTCACACCCGATTCCGACAGTCCTATTTCCTCAAGAAACTCCTTTCGCTCCTCCCATGTGTCGAGTTCGGCTATCTCGCTCTCGGTCTTCGCCGCCACAATCATCAGATCCGCTCCTTCTCCGGCAATCGCCTCACGTACTGCTTCCACGTAATGGTTGCCATTGACAGCCGACGCGTCATCCACATTACACACATAAAGCACCGGCTTGTTGGTGAGCAGGAACAGCTCGCGCGCAAATTTCTCCTCCTCTTTTCCCTCAATCACGACAGAACGGGCGGCTTTACCCTGCAAAAGAGCCTCTTTATAAGCATTAAGCACCTCAAGCTGCATCTTCGCAGACTTGTCACCACCTGCCTTTGCAGCCTTCTCAGTCTTTGCAAGCCTTGCCTCTACGGTCTCAAGGTCTTTGAGCTGAAGCTCATAATTGATAACCTCCATGTCGCGCACCGGGTCCACCGTTGTGTCGACATGTGTTATATTATCATCATCGAAGCAGCGGAGCACATGAAGTATGGCATCCGTTTCGCGAATATTGGCAAGGAACTTATTGCCGAGTCCCTCACCCTTGGACGCACCTTTCACAAGACCGGCTATATCCACGATCTCTACTGTGGCAGGCACTGTAGAGCGGGGATTGCACATTTCCACCAGCTTTGTCAACCGGTCATCGGGAACTGAAATCACACCTACGTTTGGCTCAATCGTGCAAAACGGGAAATTGGCACTCTGTGCCTTTGCGTTACTGAGACAATTAAATAGAGTGGATTTCCCTACATTGGGGAGTCCAACAATTCCACATTTTAATGACATATATCTTTTATTTCTGATTATTCTGCAAAATTAGCTAAAAAATTTCAATTCACAGAAGGTATGTGCGAACCAAAAGCCTCGCAAAAGTGTTATATCATCAAATCCTACTCTCAACTGGCAAGTGCAAAATTAGCGATTTGACGGAAGAAAACATTTTTAGGCGAGTCAAAATTCAGTTTT
>NZ_CAJMXD010000247.1:0-4468 GCF_905219685.1 Barnesiella sp. CU968 | reverse complement strand
ATGCTTGAGTGGGAGATTCCACACAGGGAATGTCTCGAATTTCGCATATCCCGCCTCGACTCCGTGTTTATGTTCGTTATAAAGCTGGCTGAGACACACCGCCATTTTACCGCTTCCCGGTCCGGGTGCGGTAACGATAACCAGCGGACGGCTTGTCACCACATAATCGTTTTTGCCAAAACCTTCGTCAGAATCTATCAATGCGACATTATTAGGATAACCTTCGATTGTGTAATGGCAATATGAAGTGATATTCATACGGCTGAGCTTCTCGCGGAAAGCATCGGCACTGGCTTGTCCGTTGTAATGGGTTATTACTACCGATCCGACAAGGAATCCCCGTTTCATGAATTCCTCACGCAGCCGGAGCACATCCATGTCGTATGTGATGCCGAGGTCGCCTCTGACCTTGTTTCTCTCGATATCAATGGCACTGATTACTATAATAATCTCAGCTTTGTCTGCAAGGTTGCTGAGCATTCTCAGTTTGCTGTCGGGCTGGAAGCCGGGGAGCACACGGCTGGCGTGGTGGTCATCGAAAAGTTTGCCGCCGAGTTCAAGATACAGTTTGTTACCAAACTTCGCAATTCTCTCTTTGATATGCTCAGATTGTATTCTGAGATATTTGTCGTTGTCAAATCCGTATTTCATAACGGGATGCAAAGTTAATAAATAATCGACAATTTTTGAAATCGCATATTCCAAAAAATATTCTTAAATTTGCACACCAATCATTGTTTGAACGTGAAAAGAAAAAATATTAAGGATTCCACATTCTATATAATAGGTTTCTGTATCACCGCCTTTGCGGCAATTTGCTTTCTCAGACCTGACAGAAAAAATGTGCGGATGGAAAACGCTTCAGCCGCTTCTTCCGAAGACACCTGGATTGATACGCTTTCCAATGCCTCTTCCGATTATGTGCCGCTGCAGCCGATGGAGCGGGAGATAGAACATTTTATGGCGAAGTGGGATATAAAAGGTATGTCACTTGCCATGTCAAGAAACGACTCACTGTTATATGCCAAGGGTTTCGGCTGGGCAGACATGGAGATGGGAAAAACAATGGAGGCAAATTCCATCATGAGGATAGCTTCAGCCTCCAAGCTTGTAACGGCATCGGCAATCATGAAACTTGTGGAGCAGAGGCGGCTTACGTTGCATAGCCTTGTGTTCGGGGAGCAGGGAATCCTGAACAGCCGGGATTTTACGGATGCGATTCATGATCCGAGAGTCAGGGAAATAACTGTGGAAGACCTTCTTAAACATCAGGGAGGTTTTACTCTTGGAGCGGGAGATCCGATGTTCAATACAGTGGAACTGAAGAAAGCGAAGCAATTGACAGAGGCTCCGAGTAATCAGGATCTTGTAAAGATTGTGCTGGGACGCAGACTCGGTTTTCATCCGGGAAAGGGAAGAAGGTATTCCAATTTCGGATATATGCTTCTTTCACTTGTCATAGAGAAAGTCTCGGGGCAGGGATATTGGGATTTTGTCTCCAACAATATTCTTGAGCCGGCGGGTGCCTACGGGTTTATGCCAGCCACAAACTATTATGATGAGAGAAATTTGCGGGAGGTGAAGTATTATTCGCCTGATGCCGAGCTTGTAGAGGATTTCAATACTCCCTCGAAGATGGTTGACCGCTGTTATGGAGGTGCTAATATCAACGCCTTGATGGGAGCCGGTGGCTGGTGTGCGTCGGCGGCATCATTGTGTCGTCTTGTAGCTTCAATTGACGGCAATCCGGGAGTTCCCGATGTTCTCACATCATCAAGCGTGAACCTGATGACAGCACATGAGGATGATGAAAAAGTCTGTCTTGGCTGGACTGAATCTGATGTGAACGGCAAATGGAGCCGTAGCGGAACATTGTCGTCGGCACATGCTCTGATTGAGCGTTTCCCGGATGGAGAATGCTGGGTGATCACGATGAACACGGGAGTATGGACCGGATTCAGGTTCACACGCGACATGTCGCGTCTTATAGAGCGTCTCAGGTGCCGCTATTCAAATCAGATGCCTTCGAGAAACCTTTGGTGACCAATGCGCCGACTGCCATCACAATGGCAGAAACCGCCAATACAGTTGCCGCTCCACCGGATTTCAACAATACCGGAATTACGAACACACCCGCCACTGCTCCGATTTTTCCGATTGAAGCTGCTATGCCGACACCCTGCCCCCGGCTGTCCACGGGATATATCGTTGGCGGAAGTACATAGGTTATAAGGTGTGGACCGATATTGAGAAACAGTTCAAAAGCCATGAATGATCCTATGGATATCCATTTGTTCCAGCTGAAATGATATGACAGCAGCAATATTCCAAGAGCCAGGGCACACATCCAGAATCCCCGGGTCTGGATATTGACGATATTATGTTTTCTGTTGATCAGATAAAGACCGATTAAGAATCCAGGCAGGATAATGCAGCTGATCCACAAGGTGATTCTTACTGAATCGGTTACATGCAATATGGGATTCTCTCCAGGCGAAAAGTGTTCCAGTCCGAGTGCCATCACGAGAATCGGAAGAAACACACCGATTCCGTAGACTCCCATACCTTCGCATGCCCAGGGAATGCCGCTTAGCACCACCTTCCTCCAATTCTCCATTATGAATCTTGGCATCGAAATTTTCGTGTCAGGTCTGTCATGACTACCTGCATCGGAATCACAGGCTATCGAGGCATCGGGACCGAAGAATTTTCTTGCAGCTTCCTCGGCATCTGTCACACGACCTTTGTCCATAAGCCATTTCGGGCTTTGGTAGAATCTGATCCGTAGCAGAATCATAAGAGCCGCTGTAATTGCCACAATCCATAAAAGGTCAGGCCATAATTCAGCACTTTTCCAATAAGACAGAAGACCGAAGCATATTGCGGCTACAAGTATATTGCCCAGCGCGCATCCCGCCTTTGCCACTCCGACCATCAGAGATCTATAACGCGCAGGCATCAGCTCCGATATATAATCAGAGTCAAGGCTGTATTCACCACCTATCCCCATGCCGATTAAAAACAGACAAATGGTAAGTGTCGCTACAGAAGGAAACAAGATGCCGGCAATAGAGGCGACAAGTATAAGAGCCGGGCAGAACCTGAAGAAGAACAGATAACCGTAACGGTCGCTCAGCCGCCCGAATATCACGGAACCGAATATTATTCCTATCAGGTCGGCTGCTCCGATAAGTCCTTGCATGAAAGAGGACAATTCCGGGTGCAGGATTATATTCAACATAGGAATAATGATTCCGGCGAGTGTCGCGACAGAAGTTCCGATCATTTGTCCGAGAGATGCCACAAAGACAATGTAATAGTGTCTTGGTGTCATTTTCATATTTGCGATGTCTGTCATAAGCTCGTATAGGTAATTTTCCCGAAATCGATGCAGTTGCTTAAAAGATATGCTGTCAGTTCTGTTTAGGCTGGAAGAATGAGTAGGCGGGTAAGAGAAACAGCCAGGTAGCCAGGCAGAAAGGACCTGTAAGCGTAGGCAGTCCCATAGGAGCGAAGAATGCATTCATTGCCGCCTGGATGAATACAGTGGAGATGATACCTATTATTGTCCATATTGCTGATTTCCAGGAATAGTTGCAATATGTAGCACCGAGAGCGATGCCTGTCAGTACAGCACTGAATCCGTAGAGACCATTGGCTATATCCGCCCCTGGTCCTCTCCATAATATCACGATCAGAAGTGCGATTGCGGATGATACGGCAGCCCACATCGTAGCTCTCAAGCTGCTTACGGCAAGAGCTGCAAGGAAGAAAATGCCTGTTACCCATGAGTTTATAAGGAACACCTGCGCTATCCCTTTAAGCCAATATTGCACCAGACCGAGAAAATGCATGTCGAGAGCTTCCTGCGCCCCTAAAGGGAGTTCCGGAGTTCCCATGTGTATTGGCGGCATACCGTTGAACAGACGTGCAGCCAAAAGGAAGAACCAGGTGCAAAGCACAAAGGGGAATGTAAATGTGGACATTTTCCATTTTTCCCATATATTGTCGAGTCCCGAACGAACCCATGTAGTCATTGCCGCACATAATATTAGTCCAAGCCACATCCAGATCGTATTTCCGAGAAATGTAGGGAATGCGCATCCGACAAGACATCCGTTGAATCCCCACAGACCCTGGCCTCCTTTAGTGTCGGGCAACTGAAGTATGTAACCGGTCAATGTCGAGACGATGGCTCCTAAAAGCAATCCCCACGCCACAATTCCTATTCCTTCCTCATATGCTCCCCAGAAGATACCGATGGTGAAAAGGATTCCCGTCCACATGGAATCCTGAAACATTACCTGACCTATGCCGCGGAAGAGTGTTCTCGGAAATGTGCGGACAGTGGATTTCAGAGTGTAAATCAGTGCCATATAAAAAGTATTTAAACCACTAGTGTCTCTTAAAAAGTGTTAATCAAATTCGAGGTCAAGAGTTGGATGGCAATTTGCTATTTGTGCTGGCT
>NZ_CAJMXD010000246.1:0-4469 GCF_905219685.1 Barnesiella sp. CU968 | reverse complement strand
GCCAGCACAAATAGCAAATTGCCATCCAACTCTTGACCTCGAATTTGATTAACACTTTTTAAGAGACACTAGTGAGTTGCCGTTTCTATGTTTGACAACTGCCATGCCCTTTATCCTCTCTTGATGGTTGTGTATAGGATAGCGTATGAGATATTCGGTCAGTATCTCCTCGGAGAACATCGTGGCCGCTATTGTCAGGCCTACATCTTCGCGCTCGTCGTCTTTCACGCCGTTATACCATGCGTACTGCCTCGGTGAGATTGGTTTGCGGTACGTCGAGCCGTCTTTGACATTGATGAGCATATAGTTCCCTCTGCTGTCTTTGCCCACCTCGACAGTGAACAGGTCGCGGTACACGTCAAGCGGCGATGGTTTCCTTTGTGGTTTGATGGCGAAATCAATAAGCTCCGACAGTTTCATCACCTTGCTGCCGTCGAAGGCAATCTTTTCGGCATGGTCGATTATACTGTAGCCTCTCACCCTGCCGTCCTTGTCCTTCTGAAAACTGATGTCTATACCAAACTTTGTCTTGAGAACATCGATAAGAGTCTGTATGCGCTGGCAGTTCTCCTCGCTCAACGGTTTGCCGTGGTTGTCAAGTATTTTGCGGATGTCGGTATTCAGTTTTGCTTTTACCGGCTTTCGCTTCTTACCTTTTGACACTTTGACATTATCGACATTTTGACATTTTCCCTCGGCTATCTCGCCCTTGTATTTCCGGATTATAGCGCGAAGCTGCGTAGCGCGGTCTTTGCGCTTCGGGCTGTTTTTGGTGATTCGATTGAGAATGTCGCCGATGGCGATATTTCCGGCATTGCCGCCACACTTGAACAGTCGGTAGCCATCGAGCGATTTCTCTATCTTGTAACCATGAGTCTTGACGATATTGGCAAACTGCCCCTCCGTTTCGTAGTCGTAGCCGAGAATTCGGTCGATATCTTTCTTGATGTCAGGAGAGAGTATGCGATTTGCGCACTCGTTAAGCCTGCGCCTGTCCTGATGGTCAGAAATGGCATAACCGTTAGGCTTTATTCTCGTCGAGAGAATATGCACATGGTTGTTGCCGGTATCATGGTGGGCGTAAACAAAATACGGCTGACGGGCATAGCCCATACCCTCCATAAGTTCACGCGCAAAGTCGGTAAGTTCTTCCGGCGACATGGCGCGTCCTTTCACGGAGGCCGACACGTGGAACTGGAAACGTGTTGTCTTTGTATTGCCGTAGGTCTTAGAGTTTTCTTTCATATACCTCTCGACTTCAGCCGAGGCATCAAGGCCGAAGCGGTGCAGCGTCTCGACATTGTGGCGCAACGCCTCGCTGACATTCTCCATCGCCATAAGGGTTGCCACACCATCAGCAATCTTCTTCTCGTTATATCGAGCGCCGGGGAAACCGCCGCCGGACACATCGTTGAGTTTCTTGACTATCATTTTCCTGATATTATCATGTTATAGAGGTATGTCAGCATCTGTTGGATTTTATCTGTACCCTCGCAAAACAGACCGAAGGGAAGAAGATCTGCCGCCCGCAACGAGTAAGGATTCATTTTCTGCTGCTCGTTGATGTGCTTTGCAACCTGATTGGTGTTGGTGCCGGTCCTTTCGATGAGCTTGATAGCGGACTTGATCAAAGCAATCATACGGGGATTGTCTCGGTCAGCCATCGGCTGCTCTTCATATTTGAGTGTGGCACAACGTACAAACGCACTCAGATTACCGTCGGTGTATCGGTCGGCTCTTGACTGCATTTCTGCGTGGGTCTGCGAATCGACACGTATTTTTATAGTGATGGATTTTTTATCCGGCATAGAGATTAACTTTTTAAGATATTATGGTTTGATAGATTGGTTGATTGAATATCTGATACAATGAAGACTATATGACTTGGTATAATGATTGCTTGATGATTTGATGAACTGATACCTTGATGATATAATATCTGGTTGTCTCGATTGTCTGATTATCCAATGCTCCATTACCCGATGACTTATTGTCCAATGGCTCATTATCATATTATCCAATGTATCGATTATCCAATGTGACGATGACCGATTAACCGAAGTATCACGGTTCATGATAAATGTGTTGCTTGATAATATATCAACCGCAGATTTTCAGTTTTTCATCATTCATTTTTCAGTCTATCATCGTTCACGGACAATGTATCATTAGATAAAAGACTGCGAGTTTCGAGCGGGATTGACCCTCACCTCGGGGGAGGCGGGATAGCCGTTGTGGACACAAGCGGCATATCTTGCAGAGCAAGGTTTATACTCCAAATCAGGCGTGAGCAACCGGGGTATCTCAGTCAGTTCGACCTCGGTCGAAAATGTCATAATGTCAAAAGTTCATAGTGTCAGCGCATGGGTCATATTTTGCGATAGCAACCGTGTGACTTTTTCTTCACGAATCCTCGGCCTCCGTCTCTTAGGAATCTCTTGACCGAAGATTCCGAGATTCCGAGTTGCAGGGCTTCCCTGACTGCCTCGGCTGTGGTGAACGAATCCCTGAGGTTTCCGAGTAACTCGGTGAACCGGTTGTCAAGGATACCGGTTTCAATCTCCGGTGCAATCCGGCTCTCCATGTTTCTGAAATATTCGGTGAGCCTGATGGCGAGTTCGGCAGTTCCCGGTTCAATTTTATCCATGCCCGATTCTCCACAGATACAGTGCATAATCTGTATGACCAGGCAGAAGCGGACGAGATAAGTTTCCAGTTTGCCGCACAACGCCCTGACAGCATCCGAATCCGTTTCAGCATAGACCTTGTTATTGACCTCGTCTTTCCACTGAATTATGCGGAGCTTCGACTCTTGGGAAAACAGTAGCTCTATTGAGGTTGCTTTTCCCTCTTGGTCTGTTGAAGGAGTAGCGGCTACCACCTTTCGGATAATTCGCTCCCATTCTTCAAGAACGCTGTCAGGCATGGCGGTGTCGTTCCACGACGGCATCTTGTCAATTTCGGGATAGACTTTCAGGAATCGAGATGAAAAGCCATTCATCATTCGCTTGCCGCCGAACTGTTCGCCCAGACGACCGGGCTGTGTAGTGCCAATAATAGAACAATAGGGATTGGCGAGGAAGATATGCTCGTTGTTTGACTTTCGGCTGTACTTGAAAGGCGTACCGCTGAACAGACAGAGAAAGTAGCCCTCGTCCGAACCGTTGTAGCGGTTGAAATTGGAAAGAAGGCTGTCTATCTCATCCTTGTAAATCAGCACTCCGCGCGGATTGTCGCGCAAAGCTCCGATAAGAGCCTCTACGGTGGAATCAACCACTACATGGCATTTTCGCTTAGGCATCTTCATTTCTTCAGGAAGAGAATGTCTCTCACGCTGCTTTGCCGACATGCGTTCCCATCGGCGGTAGGTTTCCATCTCCTTGCAGTAGATCATGTCATACTCTCCGTCGAGTTTGAGAAGAGGTGCGACCGCCTGTTGCAATGGCGGAGTCTTGCCGCAGCTCGGCGAGCCTACAAGCACCATGTAGATTATCGGTCGGCTTACCCATCCTGTCATGAAGCGGACTGACCAAGTGTTGCCCATAGCAGCCGCGAATACTGTAAGGAATGAAGCCGAAGTGAAATCGACATTATAGTTCTCATACTCCTCAAGAGCCTCTATTATGTCGCGGATTGCTTTCGGAAATATCTCCAAAGGGAAAGAAGGAGTTTCGGTAGTTTTACCGGAATCGCTGGTAAAGGCAATGCTATCCTCCTCGATCAATCCACATCCGGCTTCCATCGGAAAACGTGGATGGTTATAATAGCCATTCGCTTTCATGATGCTCAGATATTGATGTTACGTTGTCCGAGGGCTTTGCGTACCTCATATTCCGGGTACATAATCTTGTTGCCGGTCTTGACAGGTTTGAGGATACCTTTATTTGCCCAGTGCCAGAGTGTGGCATCGCATACGCCAAAGAGTTCCTTTACCTCGGCTTTGGTGAGCATACGTTCTTTCTTGGCTGCCTCGACCATCGAGCCGAGTTCATCCTTTGCGCGGCGGATCAAGTCCTCCGAAAATGCTTTGAGGTCTTCGGCGTTCATCTCTACCTTGACATGGGCCCGACCCTCATTGAGCATATCTAATAAATCTCGCATTTTTGTTTTGATTGCCGACATTGTTCGACGCTTCTACTGGCGGCATAAGACAGAAACGCCACCGCTCCGAAATGGAACGATGGCGCAAAAGTATAGCGTAATTTCTTGGATTAAAAAGAATTGATGGTTCGTTAAGTTCGCGAACTATAAAACGAATCAAACGAATCGAAAAGAGGCTATTTCAGTCTACTCCATCTGGGTCAATTCGTAAAACATCGGTCTTTATAGAGTCAATAGCGAAGCGATGTTCTGGCTCGTCTTTGATAAATCGCTTACGATTGGGAGATAAATCTTGTAGCGTGTTTACGCTCNTCTGCACCTGACGCTCGCCGACGATTTTGCAGTCAGGGAATGTGGCGGATAATATC
>NZ_CAJMXD010000245.1:0-4522 GCF_905219685.1 Barnesiella sp. CU968 | reverse complement strand
ATAGTAACCTTCACGTCGCCGTTAGCCTTACCATCAACCTTTATAGGAACAAAGAACTGGCCTTCCGATTCTTTGACGGTTATCTGGCTGTCTGCCATATCTACCGAGACTCCGGCTTCTGTGTTGAAACTCTTGTTCTCTTCAGAACAGGAGGTTACCAACAGCGCGCCCAAAGAGAAAGCGAATATCTTTAGATATTTCATAAAATCTGTTGTTTTCAGTTAAACTTGGGTTAATTAATATCCGGGGTTCTGAACCATCTGCGGATTTGTTTCCATCTCATGGGAGGGGATGGGAAGAACATACTTGGAATCAGTAGCACTGTAAGTGACCTGAATACTTGCGGGCACAAGAGCGCTCGTAACACCGGTATACTCCAGTCCATAGTTATCACTGCGGGAAAACCCGAGTTTCCAACGACGAAGGTCACTAATACGGAATCCTTCGCCTATAAGCTCTTTATTACGCTCATTGCGTATTTGATCAATCAAGGTCTCTCCTGTATAATTCTCCTGAATGAAGTCATATAAACGAGCTTCCCGTATATCATTGAGAGCAGCGTTTGCTTTATCCACATTGCCCGAATTGGCGGCAGCCTCAGCCAATATAAGATACATTTCACTAAGACGGAAAGGTTTACCTAAATTCTTAAGATCATTACTAGTTCCTGAATTGAATTCTGGATTCCCTGGATATTTCACAAAAACCGGAGCTAAGACTGCAAGACCATCTACACGGAGTCTACGAGGTTCGAAGAAACATTCAAAGCGGACGTCGTTATAACGTTCATCTTCATTACTTCCATATAGATCAAGCGCATTGGCTGTCGGAATATAATCGGCAGTCTGCCCATCTTTCTGGTTGAAAGTCTCGCCTATTGAAGCCACTCCTCCACGTTGACTATTATTAGCATATGGAAGGAATATAAGCTCTGACCCTGAATCGCTGCTCCACATATTAAAGTATTGATCTATGCTACAAAGTTCGAAAGGTCCTGCTATTACCTTTTCAGCTTTGTCAATAGCTGTTTCCCAATCACCTTTCAACAATGCAATGCGAGCCTGAAGAGCTACTATCGCATATGTACTCAGATAAGGCGCATTGGGTCTCATATTTGAGCCTGCCCCCTCAATACCGCACTTTTCAAAATTCTCAATGTCAGCATAGGCTGCTGCCAAGTCATTCTCAATCTGAGAGAATGTCTCTGAAAGCGTGTTCCTACCCGGATATGCATCATAGTTGCTGGTTGGGGAATATTTCGTTACGATTGGAACTCCTGTATTGGCAGATGTGGGATCAATTACGGTATAAGAGTTGCAAAAACGGTCAGTAATATACCAATAGCAATATGCTCTGGTGAAATATGCTTCTCCTCGATAACGCTTAAGCTCCACCTTGTCTTGCTCAGAATATTTTTCATCTGCAATCATAGGCGCAATTTTCTCAAGGAAATAATTACAGTTTGCTATAGTTCCGTAAGGTCCTGCCCAAAGCCCGGCAAGGTTCTGTGTATCATTTGACAGGATAGCTGTCTTATTGCTCCAGAAGCCACCACGGTTTCCGTTGGTAGTCATTCCTACGAAGTTATCAGATTGCAGATCCTGACCTGTTATGTAACCTCCATTGCTAATGTCGCGTAAGTTAACATAAAGACCATTGCGGAAAGCAAGCGCGTCTCTGACATTAAGGATCGCGTCTTTGTCACCGAGCGTCCCTACGGGTTCCTCATTCATGCTACATGAAGCGAACAGCAATGCAGGAAGTGCAAAAATTAAAAATATCTTTTTCATATTCTATACGGTCAAAATAATTAGAATGAAACCTCAACCCCGAACTCATATTGACGGGTATTGGGATATGCAAATTTGTACATGTTGGTCTGAGGCTCAGGATCATAGCCGGTAAAGTCGGTCACTGTCCAAAGGTTACGACCAGTGAAGTGGAGCACAAGATTTGACAGACGCATCACATTTACGATATTCTTAGGAAATGAATAAGAAAGCGTAAGGTTCTTTAAACGAAGGAACGATGCATCTTCGATATAACGAGAGTCAAACTGCGGAGTCTCATTAGCATTCGGATACATGGTGACATCACCAGGTTTAGTCCACACATTGAGCATGCATACATCCTGGTTTTGTTGATAACCTTGGGATGCGTTCTGAAGGAAGAAAGCGTCATTATTTGTCATATATTTCTTGGCTGCCCAATTGAAGTCTACGCTAAGGCTGATGCCTTTCCAGCTTAAACTTGTACCAAAGCCTCCAGTCCATGGAGCAAACTGACTTTTACCTGTCATTACAGAGTTTTCCTCTTCGTTATAAATTTTTGTTATATTGTCGTTTTTATCAAGCCACATCTGTTTTCCATCACGTGGATCCACTCCCACATATCGCACAGAATAGAATTCACCTGCTGAATGACCCACCTCATAGCGCAATCCGGTATTAGGGATGGTGTAAGAATCACGTCCTGAGAAAAGTTCTGTAATCTTGTTCTTGTTGTAGTTGAAGTTGCAGCGCACACCCCAATACCAATCCTGTGTTTTGATAATGTCTGCTTGACCATTCACATCTACACCGGTATTTGTCATAGAACCGATATTGCCATAGCTGGCATCAAAGCCGGTCGTGTAGCTCCATGGAATCTGCATGAGCATATCTTTGGTTGTTTTCTTGTAAAAATCAATCTCAGCTGTAATGATTCCAAGCGTTTTAAATCGCAATGCGGCATCAAATGCATAGACTGTCTCCCATGTTAGATCCGGGTTACTGGGATTACCGAGTCCAGTAGAAGTTGTATTGGATCCCGTTCCATATCCTGGATTATAAGTACCGACAGTGCCGAAATATGCATAATTAGGAATTGAAGAGTTACCGGTTGAACCATAACTCACGCGAGCCTGCAGTTCGTTAAGCCATTCAACTGATTGAAGAAATTTTTCCTGTTTCACATTCCACATTCCTCCGACTGAGAAGAAATTTGACCAACGATGCCCCGGAGCAAATCTTGAACTGCCATCTCTACGATAAGTAGCCTCGAAGAAATAACGATTGTCAAAGTTATAGCTACCCTTCAAGAAAATAGAGTTAAAAATCTCGCGCTGCACACTCTGATTGAGCATGGAATTGTCAACATTAGGTCCCTGTTGAAGAAGCATCAATCGTCTGTCTGTAAAACCCTTGCTTGTAACAGTGAACATATCGTCTTTATTTATCATGGATTCCTCTCCAAGAAGAACAGTAACATCATGAAGATCATTTATCAGGATATTGTATTCAGCAGTATTTGTGAAAGTCCATGCATAATAACGTTGGAACGACTGTGTGCTCTGTCCGGAATTAAGAGCACCGATATTCGGATCATCTCCAAGTATATCTCCCATAGGGGTTAGTGTTGTCTCATATGGTAGCCATTTGTTGTCAAGTCTGTAATCGTATGCATTAACTGCTTGCTGAGCCCTGATCGTTAATCCTTTCACAGGAGTGATTTGTTCATATAGATTGAGATTTGCAGTAATGTTTGTGCGGTTGGACTTATTAGTCTCATAAATCCACTCGGGCGAATTGTAACCGAAATAATGCATCGTCATAGCACGATCACCGTAATGAATCTGCCCATCATCGTCTATTGTGTAATAGTATGGAGAATCATATGGGAAAGCCATGCGTGCGAATACCATAGGATTGGCTACATAAATGCCTGAATTTGTAACCTGACTATTGGTTCCATACTTAGTATAACCGAGGTTCGCCTGCAAACCTACTCGTAGCCAGTCGTTCACACGGCTATTGAGCGAAGTGCGAAGTGTTTCACGGCGCATACCGGACATGGTAATGATACCGTCTGCATCATAATGATTAAGAGAAAGATAATATGAAAGATTCTCACCGCCACCACTTACAGCCGCATCAACAGAATATGTTAGGGCGTTATCATTAAACATCTCTTTGCGCCAGTCGGTTGAGATTCCATATTTATCAACAATATCGCGTACTTCCTGACTCACAGGTGAACCAATCTTGTCACGGAACTCAATATATTGCTGAGAATTCATCATAGTCACATTGTCTTCCACCATCTGGCTCCAGCCTACATTCGCACGAAGTGTTACGTTCGCTTTTTCACCGAAAGCACCCCTTTTTGAGGTAATCACAATAACACCGTTTGCAGCACGAGAACCATAGATTGCTACAGAAGCGGCATCCTTAAGCACTGTAACACTTTTGATGTCATTGGGATTGAGTGTAGTAAACACGCTTGATGACACTGGTGCTCCGTCAAGAATGAACAGCGGAGTATTACCTGCATTAAGGGAGTTCACACCGCGAATACGGATCGCGTTGTCTGTTGAAGACGGGTCACCTGAATTAGAAAAGATGTTTAAACCAGGCACCTGACCCTGGAGAGCGTCAACGAACGTTGCAGTGGGTATATTTTCAAGTTGCTTCTCGCCGACTACGGCAACGGAACCTACTACAGAACCAAGTTTCTTGGCAGAACCGTAACCGAGAACCACGAG